>DATCZF010000245.1:0-10488 GCA_036526055.1 Woeseiaceae bacterium | reverse complement strand
GATTCTGCTCGGTAACACCTTTCACCTGATGCTGCGCCCGGGGCCTGACATCATTCGTCAGCACGGCGGCTTGCACGAGTTCATGCACTGGAGCGGGCCAATCCTGACCGATTCCGGCGGCTTCCAGGTGTTTTCACTGGCTGCCATGCGCAAGCTCAGCAGCGAGGGTGTCCGGTTCCAGTCGCCGGTGAATGGCGATGAAGTGTTCCTGACGCCGGAGCGCTCGATGGAGGTGCAGCACGCTCTCAATTCGGACGTGACCATGATTTTCGACGAGTGCACGCCGTACCCCGCGACGCAGAGCGAGGCGGAAAAATCGCTGCGCCTGTCCCAGGACTGGGCGAAACGCAGCCGCAGCCGCTTTGATGAGTTGCGTGAAAGCGAGCCGGAGCGCGGAGAGGCATTGTTCGGCATCGTACAGGGCGGCATGTATACGGCGCTGCGCCAGGAGTCACTCGACAGCCTGGTGGATATCGGTTTTGACGGCATGGCGATTGGCGGCCTCGCGGTCGGTGAACCGGAGGAGGAGCGCATCGCCGTGCTGGATTACCTGGCAACCCGAATGCCGGCGGAAAAACCCAGGTACCTGATGGGGGTGGGGACGCCGCTCGACATCGTCGAGTCGGTATTGCGCGGCGTGGACATGTTTGACTGCGTCATGCCGACGCGTCACGCGCGTAATGGCCACCTCTTTACATCGCAGGGCGTGGTGAAGATCAGGAATGCCCGCCACACCGACGACCTGGGCCCACTGGATCCCGCATGTGACTGTTATACCTGCAAAAATTACTCGAAATCGTATCTTCGGCATCTGCAGAAATGCGGCGAAATGCTGGGTCCGCGCCTGGCGACGATCCACAACCTGCATTACTACCAGCGGCTGATGCACAAAATCCGCGCCGCGATCGAGGCTGACACGCTGCCGGCACTGGCGGCGGAGATACGCGAGGCCTACCGGGAACCGGCTTAGCCACTGCACGCGCCGGTTGTGGCATAATAGCCCGCTGATTTTTCCCGGGCGCCGGCGCGGCGCCCCTTAATAAGACGAAGAGAATTATGGACTTTTTGATTTCAACTGCGAATGCGCAGGGAACCCAGGGACAGGCAGATCCATTTGGCTTCCTGTTTCCCATGCTGATTATTTTTGGCGCGTTTTATTTTCTGCTGATTCGGCCCCAGCAAAAGCAGCGCAAACAGCACACACAGATGCTGGAGGCGCTGAAAACGGGCGACGAAGTGGCAACCGCCGGCGGCATCCTCGGCCAGGTCACCGCCATCGGCGACCACTTCGTGACCTTGAAAATTGCCGATAACGTCCAAATAAAGGTTCAGAAGGCTACGGTAACCGCGGTAGTGCCAAAAGGCACGATAGACGCCGCCTGAACAAATAAGAAGCACTCTCGATGAACCATTTCCCTGCATGGAAGAATGCGCTGGTCCTCCTTTTGCTCATCGTCGGCATCATGCTGGCGTTGCCGAACATTTATGGCAGCGCTCCCGCGATCCAGGTGGTGGTCAATGAGGACCGGGTGTTTGCAGAGCATGAGCTGGAGAATTTTCGGCAAACGCTCGAGGCCCGCGACCTGGCGCCGACTTCTGCGTATATCGAGGACGGCCGACTGGTCTTTCGGTTTGCCGATGTCGATACCCAGCTTAAGGCGAGTGACCTGCTGAGAAGCAGCTACGGCAGCGAGTTTGGCGTTGCGCTCACGATTGCCCAGAAAGTGCCGCAATGGCTGCGATCGATGGGCCTGGCGCCGATGAGCCTGGGCCTCGACCTGCGCGGCGGTGTTTACTTCCTGCTGGAAGTCGACATGAATACGGCCATTGTCAATCGACTGGTGCTGTATGAGCAGGATTTTGACGAACGCCTGCGGGATGCGCGCATTCGTCACAGGGTAGACCTGCAGGACAACACGATTCGTGTTCGTGTTGCCAGCGAGGACGATCTCGAGAAGGCGCGAGAAACCATTCGCCGCGCGGACAGCGACGTGCTGATCATCGACGGGGACGATGGCAAGTCCCTGCAGGTGCGCATGACGGAACAGCAGATCAGGCTGCGGCAGGATTTTGCGATAGAGCAGAACATCACGACACTGCGCAATCGTGTCAACCAGCTGGGCGTGGCGGAGCCACTGGTGCAGCGCCAGGGTGTTGATCGGATCGTCGTCCAGCTGCCGGGCGTGCAGGATCCAAACCGCCTGGACGAAATACTGACGGCAACGGCAACGCTGGAGTTCCGGCTGGTGGATCAGGACGGCACAGCGCCTGGCTCGCTCCGCTACCTGGGGCGCGATGGCGAGGCGCCGCAAATGCTGAAACGGGAAATCATCGCTTCCGGTGACCAGATCGTCGACGCTGAGTCGGGTTTCAGTGAGGGCTCGCCCGCCGTGTTCATCAACCTGGATGCCGCAGGTGGCGAGCGCATGCTCGAGACCACGCGCAACAACCTGGGCAAGCCGATGTCCACCGTGTTTATCGAGACGCGCCGCGAAACGCGCGTCGTCAACGGCGAGGAAGTATCGCGTCTCATCAAGACCGAGGAGATCATCAATACCGCGACGATTCGCGGCATATTCAAGGATCGCTTCCAGATTACCGGGCTGACGCCGGCTGAGGCGCGTGACCTCGCCTTGCTGTTGCGCGCCGGTGCGCTGGCAGCGCCGGTATTCAAGGTCGAAGAGCGAACGATTGGTCCCAGTCTCGGCAAGGACAACATCGAGCGTGGTTTCGAGGCGGTCGTGGTCGGCTTCATGCTGGTCATAATCTTCATGGTCGTTTACTACCGCTGGTTCGGGCTCATTGCCAACGTTGCATTGTTCTCCAACCTCGTCTTTATCGTCGCGCTGTTGTCGCTGTTACAGGCATCGCTGACGTTGCCCGGCATCGCCGGCATCGTGTTGACGGTTGGCATGGCGGTGGATGCCAACGTGCTTATTTTCGAGCGCATTCGTGAGGAACTGGCGAACGGCAATACTCCGCAGGCGAGCATCAGCGGTGGTTATGACAAGGCGTTTTCGTCCATCGCTGACGCGAATATCACCACACTGATCGCGGCAATCGTGTTGTTTGCTTTCGGCACTGGGCCGATCAAGGGCTTCGCCGTGACGCTGTCGCTCGGCATCATTACGTCAATGTTTACGGCGATCGTCGGCACGCGAGCGATAGTCAACCTGGCGTTTGGCGGCAGAAAACTGTCAGGCGTGCCGGTGTAAAAACAATGAAAATCATCAAAGACCATACAACGATTGACTTCATCGGCCCGGCACGGCGCAGGGTAGCGACGATTATCTCCGTCGTCTTCATTATTGTGTCGCTGGGTTCACTGGCAGTTCGCGGGCTCTCATTCGGTATCGACTTTACCGGTGGCGTGCTGCTCGAGGTTGGCTATACGCACGACGCGGACCTCAACAAGATTCGTCAGATCCTGACGGATATCGGCTATCCGGAAGCGCAGGTGCAGAACTTCGGCACGGCAACGGATGTCATGATGCGTTTGCCGCCGCAACCGGAAGGCACCAACTCGAGCCAGATACGCGACAAGATTCGGGATGCGCTGGCGGCCGATGATCCGGAGGTTGAGCTGCGCCGCGTGGAATTTGTCGGGCCGCAGGTGGGCGACGAACTGGCGGAGCAGGGCAGCCTGGCAATGATATTTGCCTTGCTGATGATCTTTGCTTACGTGATGTTCCGGTTCCAGTGGCGCTTTGCAGCCGGGGCCGTCGTGGCGCTGGCGCATGATGTCATTATCACGATCGGTTTTTTCTCGGTGTTTGCGTTGCCGTTTGATCTCACCGTTCTTGCGGCCGTGCTCGCGGTCGTCGGCTACTCGCTGAACGACACGGTCGTCACCTTCGACCGAATTCGCGAGAACTTCATCAAGCTGCGCGGCGAGAGCCCGGAATCCGGAATCAATATTTCCATCAACGAAATGCTTGGGCGAACGATCATCACCGGCCTTACGACACTGCTGGTATTGACGGCGCTGTTCGTGCTTGGCGGCGAGTCCGTTGGACCGTTCTCTCTCGCGCTTATCATCGGCATTATCGTCGGCACTTACTCGTCGATATATATCGCCAGTGCAACGGCGCTTGTGCTGGGCGTGAGTGCGCAGGACCTGTTGCCACCGGTGCAGGACCCGAACGAAGTTGACGAACTTCCCTAGGACGGCCGGCCCGGGCTTGCGCCCCGGCCATTTTATTTTGCAAAGGTTTCCTGGATTTCGTTGCTGAACAGCTTGGCAAGCGCCGCGTAGATTTTCGGGTTGCCGCAAAGCACATGGCCCGCGTCAAGGAAGTCCTCGCTGCCATCGAGGCCGCTGATGAGACCGCCGGCCTCCCGAATGATCAACGTGCCTGCGGCGAGATCCCAGGGTGCGAGACCGGTTTCCCAGTAGGCGTCGAGGCGTCCTGCCGCAACGTAGCAGAGATCGAGCGCCGCGGAGCCGGCGCGCCGCACACCCGAAGTGTTGGCTATGGCTTTTTGCAGCATGCGCAGATAGGGCTCAATCGTCATGCTGCCGTCACGGAACGGAAAGCCCGTACCAATCAGGGCATTTTCGAGGGTGAGTTGCTTGCTGACGCGGATACGGCGACCATCCAGATGGGCGCCGTCTCCACGGGACGCGGTGAACAGCTCCTGGCGCATCGGGTCATACACGACACCGTGTTCGATACGGCCTTTGTGCAGCAGGCCGATGGATACGGCGAACACCGGGAAGCGGTGCAGGAAATTGGTGGTCCCATCCAGCGGGTCGATCACCCAGCAGTAGTCGGAATCGCCCTGTTGACCGCTTTCTTCGGCAAGGATGGCATGGTCGGGATAGTGTCTTTGAATCGTCTCGATAATGGCGTGTTCTGCGATTCGATCGGCGTCGCTGACAAAATCGTTGCGGGCTTTCAGGTCGATTTGCAGTCTCTCCAGCTTGTTGAGGCTGCGAATCAAGGTGTCCCCGCCTTTTTGGGCAGCCAGTACGGCTACGTTGAGCAAAGCATGCATGGCCATTTCTCGACAGATTGAATAAAGAGCAGATCGCCAGAACGATGCGGCGAGGGGCGGTAGAATACCAGACCGGGCGTAGATCGCACGGGATTTTTCAAGAATGATTTTATGAATATAAAGATAATTTTGCTGGAAACCAGCCATCCGGGAAATATCGGCGCGGTCGCAAGAGCCATGAAAAACATGGGCTTGCGAGATCTGACGTTAGTTGAGCCGTGGTATTTTCCGCACGCAGACGCCACGGCCCGGGCGTCCGGCGCGGAAGATATCCTGGCGTCGGCCCAGGTCGTCGATAACCTGGACGATGCGATTGCGGACTGCGTGTATGTCGCCGGTGCGAGTGCGCGAGCGCGCAGCATCGACTGGCCGATGATGGAACCGCGCGAGTGCGCGGTGAAACTGCTCGAGGAGAGCCGGGCCGGTAAGGTCGCCGTCCTGTTCGGGCCGGAAAAATCCGGCCTGAAAAACGAACATCTGGATCGATGCAACACGCTGTTGACGATTCCGACAGACCCGGGTTTCAGTTCGCTGAACCTGGCCATGGCCGTGCAGATCATGACCTACGAGTTGCGTGTGACGGCCGGCACCATGCCAGCACCTGTCACTGAGGCGAAAGTGCCCCTGGCGTCCGCCGCCGAACTCGAGCATTTTTACGAACACCTCGAGACGGTTCTCTCGGCCAGCGGTTTTCTCGATCCGGATAACCCCCGTCATCTGATGCGGCGGTTGCGCAGGCTGTTTGCCCGGGCCGAGCCGGACAAGAATGAAATCAATATACTTCGCGGTATTCTGACCTCACTGGATCCGGCGAGAGGCCATCGTGACTGAACCTGCAGTGACAGACTTCATATACCTCGACTACGCAGCGACCACCCCGGTTGATGACGCTGTCGTCGCCAGGATGCGCGACTGCCTGGCGCTGGACGGCACATTTGGCAACCCGTCATCGATTCATGCGCCGGGCCGGGCGGCGGCCGCGAAGGTGGAGTTTGCCCGCGCGCAGGTTGGCGAGTTGCTCAATACGGATCCAGCGAACATCATTTTTACGTCCGGGGCCACCGAGTCCGATAACCTGGCGATCATCGGCGGAGCGCGTTACCGGGCCCATCGCGGCAGGCATATCGTCACGATGCGAACCGAGCACAAGGCGGTTCTCGATGCCTTTTCGGCGCTGGAACGGGAGGGTTTCGAGGTCACCTGGCTCGATCCGGCCAGTGACGGCACGCTGGCCACCGAAACGCTCGAGGCGGCATTGCGCGATGACACGCAACTCGTGTCGATCATGCACGTCAACAACGAGACCGGCGTGATCCAGGACATCGCTGCACTGGGCGCCCTGTGCCGAAACCGGGACATCCTGTTTCATGTGGATGCCGCCCAGTCCGTGGGCAAACTGCCGCTGGACCTGGCCAGGCTGCCGGTGGACCTGTTATCGCTGACCGCACACAAGTTTTACGGGCCAAAGGGAATTGGCGCCTTGTACATCGCGGATCGCCCCGGCTGCCACGTGGAACCGCTGCTGTGGGGCGGCGGACAGGAAAAGCGTATTCGTCCCGGGACGATTCCCGTACACCAGGTTGTCGGCCTGGGTGAGGCCGCCGCGATCGCCGGACAGCGCATCGCGGATAACTGGAACCATGTCAGCGAGCTGCGTCAGCAGTTTCTGGCTGGGATCGAGGGCCTTGATGAGTTGCTGATCAACGGTGCGAAGGGTTATCCGGGCATTCTCAACATCAGTGCGCCGGGCGTTGAAGGCGAGAGCCTGATGCTGGCCCTCGCGCCGGTTTGCGTCGCCAGCGGCTCGGCCTGCAACGCGAAAACTGCCGAGCCATCCTATGTCTTGCGGGCGCTGGGTCGATCCGACCTCGAGGCACAGGCGGCAATACGCTTCAGTTTCGGGCGTTACACGACGGCCCGGGACGTGGCTGTCGCAGCCGAGCGCTATTGCAGCGCAGTCACGGCATTGCGCGCACTTGCGGCCGGCCTGGACTAGGTTGTGATGCCGACGAATTCGCCATACAACGATCTGCTGCTGGAGTGTTTCGGCAACCCGCGCCATGCCGGTGCTGGGGGCGACGCGTATAGCGGCATGAAATTCTCGGGACAGGCGAGCGAGTTTCCCGGTGGCGCGCGCGTGCGGATTTCCTGTGCTGTGGAAGAGGGCCGGCTGACCCATCTGGTCTTTCAGGCCTGGGGCTGCCCGCATTTCCTGGCGGCCGCGGAATTGCTCTGCCGGCGACTCGACGGCCTGGACGTGAGCAGCGCTAAAAATCTCGATCTTGCCGAGCTGGCAGAGCAACTCGCTGTACCCGTGGAGAAGACTGTACGTATACTGACGCTCGAGGACGCTTTCAATAACCTGAAGCGCGCCCTCGAAAACCCTGAAATTAGCGGAAAAAGTAATTGAAATCATGGCGATATCCTTAACCCAATCAGCGGCAGAGCGCGTCCGAAGCTACCTTGACGACCGTGGCGAAGGTGTCGGTTTGCGCGTCGGTGTCAAGAAAACCGGCTGTTCCGGGTTCGCTTACGTGGTGAACTACGCGGATGAAGTGAGTGCCAACGACATCGTGTTCGAGCAGCACGGCGTCAAGGTCGTCGTGGATTCCGGCTCTTTGCCGCTGATCGACGGCACCGAGGTTGACTTCGTCAAGCAGGGCCTCAACGAAGCATTTCAATTTCGCAATCCCAACGTGACCGGCCAGTGTGGCTGCGGCGAGAGTTTCAGCATCTAGATTCCCGGAAGCTGGCGCCGCTTAGGCGCAGACCTTTGCCGCTTCGCGCGTTGCCTGCGGCCAATTGTCCAAGTAAAATCGAGGGTTTGCGCGCGGCCGGCAGCTTTCTGACCGGCTTTATTTTCACGTTTTCCAAGAAAGGAATCCAAACATGACCGTTGAGCGGACGCTCTCCATCATCAAACCTGACGGCGTTCAGAAGAACCTGATCGGAGAAATTTATAACCGGTTCGAAAAAGCGGGCCTGCAGATCGTTGCAGCCCGAATGATTCACCTGACTCGCGAGCAGGCTGAAGGCTTTTATGCCGTGCACAGGGAGCGGCCATTTTTCAATGACCTGGTGAGCTACATGACGTCGGGTCCCGTTATGGTGCAGGTTCTCGAGGGCGCGGGTGCAATTGACAAGAATCGCGAACTGATGGGCGCCACCAATCCCGCCAACGCAAATCCCGGCACGATTCGTGCGGATTTTGCCGCAAGCATCGAGGAAAACGTTGTTCACGGATCCGACGGTGCGGATACGGCGGCGCAGGAAATTGCCTACTTTTTCGCTGACGGCGGCCTTTGTCCGCGCACGCGATAACCGGACCTGATGCTGATGGGCGCTGACAACAGGAAAGTAAACCTCGTCGGGTTGCAGCGCTCGGGGCTGGAGCAGTTTTTTGCCGAGATTGGTGAAAAACCGTTTCGTGCCCGGCAGGTCATGCAATGGATACATCAACGTGGCGTCGTCGAGTTCGACGCCATGACTGATCTGGCCAAGGCATTGCGCGAAAAATTGACCGCAGTTGCCGAAGTCGCGCTGCCCGAAGTGATAACGGAGCAGGCGTCCAGCGACGGCACCGTCAAGTGGCTGTTCAAATCGGGTGGCGGCCAGGCCATAGAAACCGTTTTCATACCGGAACCCGGCCGCGGCACGCTGTGTATTTCGTCGCAGGTCGGCTGCGCGATGGATTGCGCATTCTGCGCAACCGGTCGGCAGGGATTCAACCGCAACCTGACGGCAGGAGAAATTGTCGGCCAGGTCTGGCACGCGAACAACTCGCTGCCATTACGGCCAAATGGCGAGCCCGCGGTAACCAACGTCGTTTTCATGGGCATGGGCGAACCGCTGGCCAACTACCGGCACCTGGTCCCGGCGCTGCAGATCCTGCTGGACGACCTCGCGTACGGGCTGTCACGCCGCCGCGTCACCGTCAGCACCTCCGGCATCGTTCCCCACATCGAGCGCCTGGGCAAGGACTGCAATGTTTCGCTGGCTGTATCGCTGCACGCGTCGAATGACCGCTTGCGCGACGAGATCGTGCCGATCAATCGCATGCATCCGATTGCCGACTTGCTGGCGGCGTGCTGGCGTTATGCCGCGCTGCGCGCGAATCGCTACATCACTTTCGAATACGTGATGCTGGAAGGCGTCAATGACTCGCTCAAGGATGCCGACGAGCTCGTCAGGCTGTTGCGCGGCAAGCCGGCCAAGGTCAACCTGATTCCGTTCAACCCGTTTGCCGATGCCGGTTTTACGCGCTCAGCGGACAGTGTCATCGAGGCATTCCAGGATCGGCTGCGGCAAAAGGGGCTGGTAACCACGATTCGGCGGACTCGCGGAGACGATATTGATGCCGCATGCGGCCAATTGGCTGGTAAAGTAAGCGACAGGATTCGCGTTCGCCTCGGCGACAAGAAGACAAGGGTGGCAACGGCGTGAAAATAACAAAGAGTCTCTCGAGTGCAGGTCTGCTTCTTCTGTTTCTGGCTGCTTGCGTAACAGAAGGTGACGTAAAGCCTGAACCGAAAATCGACGTCGAAGATGCGGCGATGAAATATTATCGGCTGGGCGCATTGTATTACCAGCAGGGCAGCTACGCGCTGGCCAAGGATCGCCTGGAAAAAGCCCTGTCGGCAAACCCGAAACTGCCGGAGGCACATACGACACTGGCGCTTACTTACGAAAAGCTGGGTAACCGGCTTGCCGCCGAGCAGCATTATGATCGGGCCATCAGGATCGCACCGGGTAATGTGAACGTGCGTAATACCTACGCGGTATTCCTTTGTCAGCAAAGGCGGTTTGACGAAGCGGGCGAACAGTTCAGCAAAGGTTCTGCCGCGGCTGGTAAAGGTCAGCGCGAGGTGTTGTTGACCAATGCAGGTGTCTGCTTCGCGCAAAAGCCCGACGCCGTCATGGCCGAGGGTTATTTCCGCGAGGCATTGGCTGCCAACGCGAATTACGGCGAGGCATTGCTGCAAATGGCGTCACTGATGTATGGCAGCGACAATGCGATGCAGGCGCGCGCCTTCGTGCAGCGCTTCCTGATGTCGAACCCGGCCAATGCCGAGGTGCTATACCTCGGCGTGCAGATTGAAAATGCCCTTGGCGACGAGGCAGCGCGAGAGCAGCTGGCGAATCGACTGTTGCGCGAGGTCCCGACCTCTGTCCAGGCGAGGCAAATACTGGAAAATGGTTACGATGTCCGGTGAAGAAAACAACAGCGAAGAAGTTCGGGAGCAGCCGGGCCCGCTGGCGGGTCAGCGGCTTGCCGCCGCTCGTAAGAGCCGTAACATGGACATTGCGACCGTTGCCGCCGAATTGCACATCGATGCGGACAAGGTTCGCGCCCTGGAAGACAATCGCTTCGCGGATCTGGGCGCATCGGTCTACACAAAAGGGTATTTGCGCCGTTATGCCCGCCTGGTTGGTATCCCGACGGATGACGTCTTTGCGGAATATTACGAGCTGACCAGAAGCGATACGGCG
>DATCZF010000244.1:0-5080 GCA_036526055.1 Woeseiaceae bacterium | reverse complement strand
GGGATCGAGCGTGCGTCGATGGTGGTGATGAACTACACGTTGCAATTCCTGCCGGCAGCGGACCGGCAAACGATCATCGACAGGATCTGGCACGGCATGCTGCCCGGCGGCGTCTTCGTGTTGTCTGAAAAAGTTGTCGATGAAGATCCGCTGATCGAGGAGCTCCTGGTCGAATTGCATCATGAACACAAGCGCCGAAACGAATACAGCGCCCTCGAGATCGCCAGGAAGCGCACCGCGCTGGAGAATGTCCTGGTGCCGGAGAGCCTGGAGACACACCGTTCCCGCCTGCGGCAAGCCGGTTTCGAGCACATGGGCACATGGCAACGACATTTCAATTTTTTGTCGATCGTCGCGATAAAGTAGCGCGATGATCGATTACGACGCCCTGTTCAGCGAGCTGACCCAGTGCGGCATCGGCAACTGGCGCAGCCAGCTCGAGCCTTTGCTGCGGCAGCGGTTGTCGAGCGAGGCGCACGGTGATTTCGCCAGGTGGCAGCAGGCGCTGGTGCAGCTGCCGGAGGTCGTCACGCGCAGCTACGACCTCGCCGGTCCCGTGGTGCGAGCGGGTCGCGAACTGCAGGATGCGGCGGCCCGCGAACAGCTGAAATCGACGCTCCTGCAACTGTCGCCCTGGCGAAAGGGACCTTTCTGTATACAGGGCGTGGACATTGATACCGAGTGGCGAAGCGACCTCAAATGGAAGCGCCTCGAATCTGCCATCGACAGCCTGGAGCAGCGAACCATCCTCGATGTCGGTTGCGGCAGCGGTTATCACGCCTGGCGCATGCGCGGCGCCGGGGCGCGCTTCGTATTGGGCGTCGACCCAACGTTGCTATACGTCATGCAATACCTGGCACTGCACCACTACATTGGGGCTGAGCCGGTATTCGTGCTGCCGTTGCGGTTCGAAGAACTGCCACCCGTCGCTAGCGGGTTTGACTCGGTTTTCTCCATGGGCGTGCTCTATCACCAGCGCTCGCCTTTCGACCACCTCAGGCAACTGCAGGCCGTGACCCGAAGCGGCGGGCAATTGATTCTCGAGACGCTGGTCCTGCCGGGGGAGGAACATGGTTGCCGGGTTCCGGAGGGGCGCTATGCGCGCATGCGCAACGTCTGGTTTTTGCCGACCGTTCCCGAATTGCAAAGCTGGCTCAGGCGGCTTGGCTTTATCGACGTCTGCTGCGTTGACGTGACGGCCACAACCACGGAAGAGCAACGCAGCACGGACTGGATGACCTTCGAGTCGCTGCGCGAGGCCCTGCATCCTGACGATGCGACGCTGACGGTCGAGGGCTGGCCTGCCCCGCTGCGCGCCAGCATCGTAGCCCGGGTACCCTAGACAAGGGGCCTTTCCGCTACATCAGCAGGCAGTCGAGGCCGTCCAGGGCCATGTGCAGCAGCAAACCGACAGCCACCAGCCGTAACGGCCTGACCAGCAGCCCCAACCCGTAGCCGAGAATCGCCGCTGTGCCATGCAGGGGATGAAAACCAATGCTGCAGCGCCCCGGGTCATAGACCGGGCTGGCCAGCAGGTGATCGAGGTCCACGAGCAGGGTCAGGCACAGCACCGCCCACGCGACCCAGAAATTGCGCCGGTAAAATCCCAGCGCCACCAGGCCCGGCACCAGGAAATGCAGGACGATGTGCAGTTCTGCCCGCAAGTGCGCGCCAGGCCGCGGCTAGGAGCGCGCCCGGTTTACCAGGATGGCGAACAGCCCTATCAGCAGGGCGAAGGCCACGAGGCCGGCCATTTCCGCCAGATGGGCAGTACCCAGCCATTCGGTCCCGAAACCCTCCGGCTTGCTCCCGGTGGAAAACGCGACCGCCGCAATGCCGACGCCGAGCAGCCCTTCCCCGCCGACAAAGCCGCTGCCAAGGAGCACGCCTTTTTCCCGTTTGTCGGCGGCGGCATCGCCGCTGTTACGCGACTCGAACCACTTTCGCAGCATGCCGCCCAAGAATATCGGCGTCATCGTCGACACCGGCAGATACACGCCGACGGCAAAGGGCAGTGACGGAATCTTCAGCAGTTCGCAGACCAGGGCAATGCCGATACCAATGCCGACAAAGCCCCAGGGCAACTGCTGGTCCAGCACACCCTCGATAACCAGCTTCATCAGGGTTGCCTGTGGCGCCGGCAATTCTTCGCCACCGAAACCAAAGGCCTCGGCCAGCAGCATCACCGAGAGACAGACGAACGTTGCGGAAGTCAGCACGCCGATAAGCTCTCCCGCCTGTTGCCGCCGCGGCGTCGCTCCCAGCAGAAACCCGGTCTTGAGATCCTGCGATGTATCGCCGGCAATGGAGGCAGCGATTGCCACAACACAACCAACGGTCAGTGCCGCAGCCTTGCCCTCGATGCCTGTCCAGCCCATTACCAGGAAGACGCCGGACGTGCCGAGCAGCGCGGCAATCGTCATCCCGCTGGTCGGGTTACTGGTGACGCCAACCAGGCCGACGATGCGCGAGGCGACCGTGACAAAAAAGAAGGCGAATACGATAACGCAGATGGCGGCGGCCAGGCGCATCGGAACGCCGCCGACGTTACCGAACACCTGGGGTACCAGCGCAAGAACCAGGGCAACCGCCAGCAACGCAAAGCCGACGAACCGCAGCGGCAGGTCCTGGTCGGTTCGGCTGACCGCAGCGCCGTTGCCGGCGTCCTCAGAGACGCGCAGACGCAACTCTTCGCTGCCAATGCGAAAACTCTGCGCCATCACGGGCAGGCTGCGCAGCAAAGTAATGATGCCTGCAGTGGCAACCGCGCCCGCACCGATGTACCGGACGTAACGGGTCCAGATATCGCTGGCCGACATGTCGTGTATGAGTTTTGCCGATTCCGGAAAGACGGGCGCCGTGAAGGCGTCACCCCAGTAGCCAATGGATGGAATGATGATCACCCAGGCCAGCAGGCCGCCGCCAACCATGACGGTCGCGATTCGCGGCCCGAGAATGAATCCCACACCGAACAGGGCGGCCGACAGGTCCATGCCCACCTCGCCTTTCTTGATGAACGGCAGCTTGGCCACAAATTCATCCGGTATCACTCGAATCCAGGATGTCAGGAATTTGAAAAAGGCACCGATGCCAAGACCGTAGAAAACGTAGCGTGCGTTTTGCCCGCCCGTCTCGTTTGCCACGAGCACTTCGGCGCAGGCCGTCCCTTCCGGGTATGGCAGTCGTCCATGCTCACCCTTGATCAGGAAACGGCGCAGCGGAATCATGAACAACACGCCGATGAGGCCACCGCACATCGCAAGCAGCGTCATCTGCAACAGGTCAGGGGCAACGTCCCAGAGGAACAGTGCGGGCAGGGTGAAAATAACGCCGCTGGCGAGCGAGCTCGACGCCGAACCGATCGTTTGCGACATGTTGGCTTCGAGAATGGAGCCACGAATGCCAACTGACTGCAGGCTGCGAAAAGCGGCCACGGTCATCACCGCGACGGGAATCGACGTGCTGATCGTCAGGCCGGCACGCAGCCCCAGGTAGGCGTTGGCTGCCCCAAAAACAATGCCGAAGAGAATGCCGAACACGGCGGCCTTGATCGTGAATTCGGGAATATCCTGCTGGGGCGGAACATATGGCGGATACTCGTCCCCGGGCGCAAGCTCTACATAGGCCTTGGCCGACAGCCCGGCATGCGCCGCTTTATCATGATCTTCCTGCGCCATTTTTCGCGATCCCCTGTTCGTATAATTTATCGCCATCGATGCGCTTCTGCGGCGCAGGCGTTAAACTGCGGCCTTATTCTCTGTTGCGATACACAATACACAATTTCCCATGGCGATTCAGTCACTAAAGTACGTCATTAACCGCTTCCTTCTCAGGCGCGATACGCTGACGGCGCCGACGCCGGAATACGGCCTCAGGCTCAGGGTAAAAACAGAGGATGTCGTCGGCCGCCACCTGTACAAGTACGGCGTGCATGAACCGGATGCGAGCAATTACCTGGTGGCCAACCTCGCGATGCAACCGGGTGACGTAGTGTTCGACATTGGCGGCAACATTGGCTGGTTCTCACTGTTGCTCAGCAAGATTGCCAATGAGACGCCGGTGGACATCTTCTCCTTTGAGCCCGACCCGACAAATTTTGGCCTGCTCAAAGAGAACATCAGCCTCAACAACGCGACCAGCATCACGCCCATACAGGCCGCGGTTGCCCAGGAGAGCGGCACCATGACGCTGCACCTGTTCGGCAAGTCCAATCGCGGCCGCCATTCGTTGCTGGCGATACACGAGGGCGACACGATCGATATTCGGACAACCACGCTCGATGAATTCTGGCAGGAGCGCCAACTGGGCGAGCGCGTGCCGCGCTTTATCAAGATGGACATCGAGGGCTTCGAACTGATGGCCCTCAAGGGAGCAAGCGCTGTGCTCGCGCGCTGCCCGATGGTGATGCTCGAATTCTCGCCGACCTACATGCGGGCAGCCGCGCTGGATCCGGCCGAGTTGATCGACCTGATGAGCGGCCATGGCTTCAGGCCCAACGAGCTGCGCGACGGCAGGCTTCATCCGCTGGAAGCCGGGCAGCTGAAAACCACTGAGCAGCACATCGATATTTTCTGGCTGCGCGACTGACGATGCGCCTGCTCTGCATATCATCCTATAACGACACGCTGAACAGCGTGCGGCCGGAAGCCGAGCTGTTTATCGGCCTGGCAAAGCATGGCATCGATGTCACGGTGATGACCGAGGGGGACTCGGTCTACGTACCGATGATGCGTGAGGCCGGCATACGGGTCATCGACCACGCCTGCCGGCGAAAGATTTCACTGCGGTCTATTCGCGCCATTCGCCAACACCTGCAACGCGACGGCACCGATATCGTTTACGCCTTCAACAACAAGGCAATCTGCAACGCCAATATCGCCGCGATCGGTCTGCCGGTGAAGGTCGTAACTTACCGGGGTCAAACCGGCAATATTCATCGCCTGGATCCCAGCTGCTACCTGACGCACCTGAATCCCGGGGTTGCCCGGGTCATCTGCGTGGCAAACGCGGTCCGGGACGATTTACGGCAGCAACACCCGCACCCGGAACGCGTCATTACGGTGTACAAGGGGCACGATCT
>DATCZF010000243.1:0-5101 GCA_036526055.1 Woeseiaceae bacterium | reverse complement strand
TAACCTATTGAATTAAAAAAAGAAAAAGATGGGCTAGAAGACCTACTCCGGGGCGTAAATAAGGTATAGTTGTGCAGTGCAATATATTTGCCAGGCAGGCTGATCGCCCATCATGAATGAACACAAGACGCCACCGCCATTGCTAATGACGCTGCTCGAGGCGCCGCGTGCCGTCACCGAAGTATCCACGCTGTTGCCGACACATGCCCTGCTTGCCAACCTGCCTCCCGGGGACGGTCATTCGGTGCTGACACTGCCGGGATTCATGGCAGGCGACAGGTCGATGGCGATTCTGCGCAATTACCTCGAACAGTGGAAATATGATCCGCAACCCTGGGAATTGGGGCGCAACCTGGGCCTGTCGACGGCACGGGACCTGGAAAAACTGTTGGCTGAACGCCTCGACCAGGTTTACCAGGCATCGAAACGCAAGGTCAGCCTGATAGGCTGGAGCCTGGGCGGGTTATTTGCCCGCGAACTGGCGCGAACCAACCCGGAAAAAGTGAGGCTCGTTATAACGCTGGGCAGCCCCATGGGTAATCCAAAGGCAACCAATGCCTGGCGCCTGTATGAATACATGACGGGCAGCCGGCTGCATGATGAGACCATTCAGGAACGCCTTGAGCAAATCGTCAAACCCATTCCCGGCATACCCGTCACCTCGGTCTACAGCAAGAGCGATGCTGTCGTCGCCTGGCAGATTGCCAAGGCGCCGCGAGGAAAAAATGTAGAGAGCATCGCGATCAGCGGCAGCCATTTTGGCATGGGGTTCAATCCGGCGGTATTGTATTTGATTGCGGATCGGCTACGGTTACCGGAGGGTAAGTGGAAGCCGTTCCAGATTACGGGTTTCAGAAAACTGTTTTACCGATAGCAACCGCAGGGCGTTTGCAGCGTATTAACGGAGCTTGGCATGCAACAATTATCGGGACTGGACGCATCGTTCCTGTACCTGGAAACCGGGTCGGCGCCCATGCACATTGGCAGCCTGGCGATTTATGACCAGGGCAGCGCTCCGGGTGGGCATGTCACGTTCAAGGAAATCCTGAATTTTTTTGAAAAACGGCTGCACAAAGCAAGGGCATTCCGGCAGCGCATAGCCAGGGTACCGCTGAGCCTTGATCATCCGTACTGGATCGAGGATCCGGATTTCGATCTCGAATTTCATGTCAGGCATATCGCTTTGCCCAAGCCGGGCGACTGGCGACAGCTTTGCATCCAGACAGCCCGCTTGCATGCGCGTCCCCTCGACAGGAACAAACCCCTGTGGGAAGCCTACGTCATCGAGGGGCTCGATAACGTCGAGGGCGTTCCCAAGGGTAGCTTCGCACTGGTGGTGAAAGTGCACCATGCGGCGATCGACGGGGTCTCAGCCGCGGAAATCACCGCGGCTATCCACGATTTTACGCCGGATGCGGAGGTCGAGGAGCCGGAAGAGCCCTGGGAAGCAGAGCGATTGCCCACCGGTGTCGAACTGTTGTCGCGAACGGCAGCGAAGTCAGTCAGCAGCCCGTTCAAGCTGGGTAAGCTTGTGTATCGATCGACTCCCTCCTTGTTGCGCGTGCTTGCGGGAATGGCAAGTCACGAAATTCGTACGCCGGTCACGGTTCCGCGCACGCGGTTTAACGCTACGGTATCACCACACCGGGTATTTGACGGACGCCTGTTCTCGCTCGATGACATCAAGGCCATTAAAAATTCGATTCCGGGCACGACTGTCAACGATGTTGTGGTTGCTATTTGTGGTGGCGCAATGCGCCGCTACCTGCTCGACAAGAAGGAGTTGCCGGAAGAGTCCCTGGTGGCCATGGCGCCAATTTCTGTCAGACGTGAAAATCAAATGGGTAATGCCGGTAACCTCGTTTCAGCAATGAGCCTTCCTGTTTGCAGCCAGATAGCAGACCCGGTGAAGCGTCTGCAGGCCATTCACGACGAGAGTACGGAGGCGAAAAAGCTCACCTACACCATGGGCCCGACCCTGGGACCGGACGCGGCCGAATTCATGCCCTCGACGGTAACGGGCCTGATGGCACGCGGCTATGCGAGCGCGCGCCTGGCAGACCGGTTGCCGCCGCTGTTCAACACCGTGATAACCAACGTTCCCGGGGCCAGTGTGCCGCTGTACTCGATGGGCTGTCGAATGGTTGCCCAATACGGCCTGGGTCCGGTCACGCATGGTCTGGGCTTTTTCCAGACGGTGCTCAGTTACAACAATACATTGACGATCAGTGTCGTCGCCGATCGCAACGCGATGCCTGACCCGTCGTTCTACAGCCAGTGCCTGCAGGATTCATTTGACGAATTGCGGGCCGCTTGCGAAAAGCGCTTGCGCGCGGCCGAGGCCAAAGTGGCGGCCGGCGGCAAGCAGCCGGCCCGGCGCAAAAAAACGAGGACGGCGGCCCCGGCTTCGCGCAAGAAGAAAAAACCGGCGAAAAAGCCAACGAGTCAAAAGGGCTAGGCGGAAGGGCAGGGCCTGCCATCAGAGAAACTCATCGGCTGCGAATTCTGCCAGCCTGTGGGCGAAAGTCAGTTCAAATGGCGACTCGATTTCCTGCGACACGGCAAGATCGGGAATGAATACACGATGCAGCAATTCGTTGACGGCATCGGGGTTTGACGTCGCCAGGTTGAGTTCCTTGTTTACCTGCAGGCTGAGCTTGTCGAAGTTAGCCGAACCCATGCAGGCCCAGCCGTCGTAAATCGCCGCCTTGACGTGGGACATGCCGGGGTACAGGTAGACGCGAATACCGTGTTCCAGCATTTTGTTGATCGCCACGCGGTTACTGCGATTCATTGCCGGGTGGTTGCCTTCTTCCGGCAAAATGACGCGCACATCGACGCCCCGGCGTCGAGCTTTTGCCAGTTCAAACAGCATGACGTCATCCGAGAAATAGGCGTTTTGAATCAGGATGTAGCTTTGTGCACGGCGGATTGCCGCAAGCTGGCTGCGGTAGATCTGCGGGTCAAATTCGCGCGTGTACAACAAGCGGACAGGGTATCCATCGTCCAGGTCCTGCTGCTGACCGACAGGCGTTATCGCCCGTGCAAGCCAGGCGAGGTCGCCCAGCCAGCTCGCATGCGCCCAGGCTTTATCGGAGTCCTTCTGTAACCTGGCGACTACCGGTCCCTGTACCTCGATCATCAGGTCGTGCCAGTCATAACGGTACTCGCGGCCAATATTCATTCCACCCACGAATGCAATTTTCCGGTCCACGATAGTTGTCTTCGTATGATCGCCGGTAAACCATGGGTTATTGCGGGTGCGAACGGCTACACGTGATTTGCGTTCCAGGTAGCTAGGCATCGACAAAGGGTGACGATGATCGCCGGGCAGTGAGGCCGGGTCAGCCTGTTGCGCCTGCATTTCGCCGAGGCCATCCACAAGCACCCTGATGTCGATTTCGTTGGAACGCTCTTTCAGCAAGTCTGCAACAGAGACGGCAAAGTCATCGTTGTCAAAAATATAGGTGCGAATATCGATCCTGTCGGTAGCCGAATTGATCGCATCGGCAAGCCGGGAAAAATACTCCTCTCCATCGACCAGGTAGGACAGACGGCCGTTATAACTTGACCGACCAACGATGGCGTCCAGTTCCGTTTCCCAGTCATCGAGGTTCATCCCGGGCCCTGCAGTTACCGCCGGGATTGGCGTTGCAGCAAGGCTTGGAAAACTGAATGAATCAATGGACAGGCGCCGCAAAAATCCCCCGGCGGATGCAGTAGCCAGGGAAGACAGGGAGGCGACCGTCGCAACCGGACGAATCGCGGGTTCGAGCTGGGTCGACTTGGCGTAAAGCAGTGCCGCCTGGCCGACCGCTGCGCTGCGACGGACGAACCTTCTTTGGGTTGCGGGCGAAGGATCCGGCTGTGCGGCCGATAGTCCGGCCTCCGCGCTGGCAAATTCTGCTTCGTTGAAGCCCGCACAGGCGGATAAACAGAGCGTGGCGCACACGGCGATCAGCAGGCAGGTATTGGACGCTTTTGGCATTGTCGTTCCCCATAAAACAGGTTGCTGGTTGACATGGGGCTACGTTAGGTTGCTGGCGTTGCGCGTATCGGAGGGCGAGCGGAAGGATGGGGAAAATGACCCTGATGTTTACCTGATGCCAGTCGACAGTCTCGTAAGTTATTGATTCATAGAATAAGAATTCGTGATGCGAGGACACGGCCGACGGCCTGGCAGACGAGACTCGGCCTGTATCGGCATAAACCTATTGTGGGCAGGCCCGCCGGCCTTAGAATGGCGGCATGAGAATTGCAATTATCGGCGCCGGAATCAGCGGCCTTACCACAGCCTTTTACCTGAATCGCGCCATTCCGGCCTGCGAGCTGACGATCTTTGATGCAGCCCCGCAACCCGGCGGTACGATGCATACCGAAAACGTCGATGGCTTCCTTTTCGAGGCTGGCGGCAATGGTTTTCTGACCAATAAGCCCGACAGTCTGCAACTCGTCAAAGACGCCGATGCCGAGGATCTGCTGTACCCGAGTTCCGACCTGGCGCGCAAGCGCTATGTGTATACCGATCAATTACACCGGCTACCCGAGTCGCCGCCCCTGTTTCTGCAATCCGGGCTGCTGACGCTGAGGCAAAAGTTACGCGTCATGGGCGAGATCTTTGTGCCGCGGGCGCGGGTTGAGAAAGATGAAACCCTGCAGGAGTTTGGCTATCGGCGGCTTGGCAAGGGTTTCACCGACGTTATGCTGGACGCGATGGTCGCAGGAATTTATGCCACCACGCCGGATCGCCTCTCCGTAGCCGCCGCATTTCCGCTGATTGTCAGCCTGGAGCGGGAGTACGGTGGTCTGTTTCGGGGCATGATGGCGAAACGCAAAAAAGGGGCGGGACCCGGCGGCATACTCATGAGTTTTAAAGGTGGCGTTAGCTCGTTCATCGATCATTTGCAGAAACAAATCAGCGCCGACTGGCAACTCGGTACGGCAGTCACCGCGATCGAAAGCACCGCCGGCGGTTTTCGAGTCAGCCACGATGACAACGAACGCGAGTTTGACAAGGTCGTGGTTTGCTCGCCCGCATTTGCGGCGGCGAATATGCTGGAAAGCCTGGATTCGGAACTCGCGAGCAGGCTTCGCACGATCG
>DATCZF010000242.1:0-2463 GCA_036526055.1 Woeseiaceae bacterium | reverse complement strand
GAACAGTACCGAACCCCGACCCTGACGGCCATATTCGAACCCCAAGGAGTTCATGACATGCAAGTAAATATCGGACTGAACGACGAACAGCGTGCGGCTATCGCGGAACAGCTTTCCAGGCTGCTGGCCGACAGCTATACGCTGTACCTGAAAACGCACAACTATCACTGGAACGTCACGGGTCCACAGTTCAGTGCATTGCACCTGATGTTCGAACAGCAGTACACGGAGCTGGCGACGGCCATCGACACGATCGCAGAGCGCATCCGCGCGCTGGGAATCGCTGCGCCGGGCTCCTACAGCGAGTTCGCCCGGTTGACGGCCATCGAAGAAGCCAAAGGCGGTGAGAATGCCGAGGAGATGGTCAGACAGCTCGTCATCGGTCAGGAAACACTGGCGCGCACGGCGCGCGAGGCGTTCCCGACGGCCGACCAGGCTAATGACCAGCCGACGGCTGACCTGCTGACACAACGATTGCAGATTCACGAAAAAAACGCCTGGATGCTTCGCAGCATGCTGGCACCGTAATCAACTATTCAATTAACGAGGATTATTTAACATGTTAGAAAACAAGGAAGGACAGCACGTCCCCCAGGTTACTTTTCGCACACGAAACGACCACCAGTGGGTGGACGTGACGACTGACGATATCTTCAAGGGAAAAACGGTCATCGTGTTCTCACTGCCGGGCGCATTTACCCCGACATGTTCTTCGTCGCACGTGCCTCGTTTCGACCAGCTCGCATCACGCTTCCAGGCGCTTGGAGTCGATGACATCGTGTGCGTATCGGTCAACGATGCATTTGTCATGAACGAATGGAAGATCAGCCAGCGCGTCAGGAACATCCGCTTCCTGCCCGATGGCAACGGTGCATTCACCGCGGGCATGGGCATGCTCGTTGGCAAGGAAGACCTCGGCTTCGGCAAGCGCTCCTGGCGTTATTCGATGCTGGTCAGAGACGGTATCGTTGAAAAAATGTTCGTCGAACCGCAACAGCCCGGCGATCCTTACGGCGTATCCGATGCCGATACGATGCTTGACTACCTTGCCCCCGGTAGCCTGAAGCCATTGGATGTCACCGTCTTTTCAAGGACGGGTTGCCCGCACTGCGTCAGGGCCAAGGGACTGTTGCGCGACGCCGGAATCGAGTTCGAAACCCTGGAGCTCAACCGGGAGTACACGGACCGTACGCTGCGGGCCGTCGCTGCAGCGACAACGCTTCCGCAGGTGTTTATCAATGGCGAGCGTATCGGCGGCGCCGACGCCGTACAGGACTGGCTGGCGAAGCAGCAAATGGCAAGCACGCGAACCGCTGCATAAGCAACGCGCACCGAAAGCCAAATAACCGCCCCTCACGGGGCGGTTTTTTTTCCTGTCCGAATTCTCCATCACAGCCAGCCCCAGGCAGCGGACTTACGTATAAGTGTGTATTTCGAACCACGGGTTTTCCGTCTAAGTACTTAGTGAAGACTGAATTGTAATCTTGATTAGCGGTAAACCGGCGAGTGCCAGAGTCGATGGAGAATCGCAAATGACCCCAGCTTACCGCCGCCTCGAATCTCAGGCGCGCCGTGTCCTCGTTTTACTCGCAGCCTGTCTGCTACCGGCGCAGGCCGCGTTTTCCCAGGCCAACGATGTCACCTGGTTCTACTTGCGTAATTACAATCCATTCCTGCAGGTAAACGGTATCGCACCGTTCCAGCCAGCCAGACTGACCGCCGCCGGCAACGGCGACTTTCTCGTCGGTCTCGAAATTGCCAATAATGCGGACACCGACGAGGAACCCGACGAATCCGTGGTACTGGACGGAGAGAGCTACTTTCTGACGCTTGCCTACCGGCACGGCATCACACCATGGCTGGAGATCGGGATCGACCTGCCGTTTGCCTCGCATACCGGCGGCTCACTGGATCCCGCCATCAAGAACTGGCACAGCATTCTTGGGATCTCGAATACCAAGCGCAACGGACCGACCAACGAACTGCATTTCGAGTACTCCGGAAGCGCTGCGACCGATATCAACCTGCGGAATTCGACATCGGGACTACGGGATATTCTGCTGAGTACGGCGCTCCCCCTGCGTCGCAGCGCAACAACCGGAGAGGCAAACATCTCCCTGAGACTGACCGCAAAACTGGCGACTGGCGAAGAGTCGGAATTACTCGGCAGCGGCGCGGATGATTATTCCGTTGGCATCCATGGCGATGCAGCATGGTCGGTTCATGGCAAAACGCTGCACGTAACGGGTTTTGCCGGCCTGCTGATACTGGGTGATGGCGGCGTACTCAGCGGCATAAGGCGCGACCAGGCAGCGTATGCTGGTGCCGGCGCTGCGTGGCCGCTTACAGAGCGCCTTTCTGTCGTCTCGCAACTGCACTACCAGCAAAGTTACTACGATACAAACCTCGAGGAACTCGGCGGTAAAACATTGCAGCTCGGGGTTGGTGGCACGTACCGGCCTG
>DATCZF010000241.1:0-17400 GCA_036526055.1 Woeseiaceae bacterium | reverse complement strand
GGCAGCCATCGTTGCGTCGCATCAGCATCCTGAATTCATCGTCAACGTAAAGGAAACAGGACATATCCTGCTGGTCAATTACAGCGATATCGAAAACCTCAGCGTCACCGATATACCGGCAGCCCGGTTCCTGCACGATGGCGGCTGGGATCGTACCCAGAGGTACTTCCTGACAGCGGCCAATCAATCCGACAAGATCGCCGTGGTTGATTCGAAGACACGTCGCCTTGCGGCACTTACCGACGTTGAAAAGATTCCCCATCCGGGGCGGGGCGCCAACCTCGATGATCCGCAATTCGGGCCGGTCTGGGTAACGAGTGCGCTGGGCAATGCAAACGTCACGTTCCTCGGAACCGATCCGGAAGGTAACGCCGAGAATGCCTGGAAGGTAGTGCGGGTACTGCAGGGGCAAGGTGGCGGTTCACTGTTCGTGAAGTCGCATCCGAAGTCCAGCAATCTTTGGGTCGATTCTCCACTCAATCCTGACGAAGCGATCAGTCAGAGCGTTGCCGTTTTCGACGTCAACAACCTCGACGCGGGCTATGAAGTGCTGCCAATTGCCGAATGGGCAGAACTGGGCGAGGGACCCAAGCGCGTTGTGCAGCCGGAGTACAACAAGGCGGGCGATGAAGTGTGGTTCTCGGTCTGGAGTGGCAAGGATCAGGAATCTGCGATTGTCATCGTGGATGACAAAACACGCAAGCTGAAGCACGTCATCAAATCGCCGAAACTGATCACGCCGACTGGCAAGTTCAATATCAACAATACGGTCAAAGACGTTTACTAGGGTGAAGAAGATCCGCTGCGGCAATTTTCGCTGATTGCCGCAGCGAAACCCTGATCCGGAAAGGAATAAAACAATGCAAAGCAAGGCCGGTATTCTTTTGTGCCTGTTCAGTCTGCTGCCGCTGTCGGCCGGGGCCGACGAGGATGATTCGAGCTTTGAGAATGCGGTACTGAACGGCAAAACCCACATCGATTTCCGCTATCGCTACGAATGGGTAGACAGCGATGCCCTGGCGAAGGACGCCAACGCATCGACGCTGCGCTTGCGGATCAACTACGCCACGGATACGTGGAGTGGCTGGTCGGCTTTCATCGAAGCAGACCACGTCGCAGAAGTTCTCATCAACGATTTTAACAGCAGCTCCGGTACCAGCCCGGGACGAGAACAATACCCGGTCGTTGCGGATCCCAGGGGAACCGATCTCAACCAGTTCTATTTCGAATACGCTGGCGCCGCCGACTGGCGCTTCCGCCTGGGGCGGCAAAGAATCCTGCTCGATAATCAGCGTTTCGTTGGCGGCGTGGGCTGGCGTCAAAACGAACAAACCTACGATGGTCTTTCCGCCACCTTCAGCGGTCTCGATCGAACCGAGGTCTTCTACAGCTATGTTGCCAATGTCAATCGAATATTCGGTGATCGAGTCGCCGCCGGAGACCACTCGCAGGATACGCACCTCCTGAATGCGAGGGTCAAGTTATCGGCAGACTGGGCCGTCACGGGTTACGCGTACCTGATCGACAACGACGACAGCCCGGCGCTGTCCACCAATACTTTCGGTGCGAGACTGAGTGGTGGAATCGCTGTCGATGGCGGCAAGTTGACTGTCCTCGGTGAATTTGCCAGCCAGTCAGACGCCGCCAATTCACCGGCCAACTTCGATGCGGACTATTATCGGCTCGAAATTGGCTATGACCTCGACAACGGTTTTGGGGTCGGTGTCGGGCTGGAGTCCCTTGGCGGCGATGACGGCGCGGCGGGGCGTGCATTTCGCACGCCACTGGCTACCCTGCATGCCTTTGACGGCTGGGCCGATCAATTCCTGTCGACCCCGGATGCCGGGCTGGAAGACCTGTTCGTTCGCTTTGGCTACAAGCGAGGGCCGTGGACACTGGCAGCCGTTTACCATGATTTTGCTGCCGATTCCGGCAGCCAGGATTACGGTACCGAGGTCGATCTCTCGCTTAACCGCAAGCTCGGCAGTCGCTATGGTTTGCTGTTCAAGTTTGCCGGTTTTGACGGCGCCGGCGGCTACGCCGATACGAGCAAGTTCTGGTTGATGTTTACCGGTGCATACTGATTGATGGTGCACCGTCCTTCAGGCAAGAAAAGCAATTAAAGAACTCGGCCTTGCGAAAGCAAGGCCATTTTTTTGTTGCGGCTGCTGAAATCAGGCGGCGGTATCTTCTGCCAATTCCACCGGTGTGTGGAACCAGTCAGGTTTGATAATTAGCAGGTCGCACGGCAGCTGTTCCAGTGTGCGTTCCGCGGTTGCGCCGATAAACAGCCGTTTCCAGCGATTTCGCGCAACTGCTCCCATTACAACAACGGCTGCGGACAGTCCGTTCGCCAAAGACGGCAATTCTTCGTGGGCAACGCCCGACATAAGGTGCGTGTTTTCTGCGGGCAGTCCATGAAACTCGGTGAGTTCGTCGAATCGAGTCTTGTGCTGCTCGCGAATCTGTTCCTCGATTTCATCGAAGGGCAGAGAGACCGGAATGTAGGCGTTGGCAGTTGCGGTTGCCAGCGCCACTCGCGGATCAAAGGAATGAAACGCATGTACTTCGCCGTTGACTTCCTCGGCAATCCGCTTGCTGATGATGAGAATTTCGTCGTCGAGGGCGGCAGGCTTGTCATGCTGGTTCATCGGATCGATTGCGGCAATGAACACGGGCGTGGTCGGGTTATCCCGCGGCTTCACCAGCCACAGGGGCACGAGACAGGTGCGAATCAGGTTCCAGTCCGTATTGGTCAGCAATGCCCGCGACAGGCTCGAATGGTGGTGGGTGTCCTTGAGCACCAGGTCAGCACGGCTGCGCGCCGCCTTACGCACGATACCCTCATACAGCGGGTGATCCCATATGGCCTCTGTCGTTACCTGCAAGCCTTCCTTGCGCAGCGGTGCCGCGAGCTCTTCCAGTTTTTCCTTGTTACTGTCAATGACATCACTACGGGCCTTGTCCAGCGACGGGGAATCAAAAAAACGATCGCCGCTCAGGTATTCGTTGTAACAACAGATAAAAAGCTCGAGTTCCGCGCCCATATTTCTTGCCAGCCACGCGGCACGACGTAACGCCGGCTGCTCTGCAACAGTCGGATCGATAACGCAAAGCAATTTCTTGATATTCTGCATTCAGTGCTTCTCGCCAGGGCCAAGTTCACCGCACGCATGCGTGCAGATAGCTTAGAGCAGGGTAATTTGCTTCGCGCAAGCTAACTATACGGCGAGTTCCCTAGCCAATCTCGGAATCTACCTATCCCTGGTGTTTTCTGGGCTGTCAGGCATATACAGCAATAAACAACGACCTCATTTGCCCGAGTGGCCTTTTGCAGCGCAACATGCTCTGTCCGCGGCGCCGATGTACGTGAATCCACTAATAGCCCGCCGATTTGAGTGTCGATGTAATGCGGCTGTCGTCTATTTTTTCGGAACGTGACTGTAATGGATGCGGTTGAATCCCGGTTGCCGGAGTGGGTTGATGCGCTCAAAACGGAGCTGGAAGAAAAAAAAGAAGAACTGAATAACAGGTTGAGAAAAATCAATGCCAACCTGCGCAGGGGCTATGACGCCGATTCCAAGGAGCGCGCTCAACAATTTGAAGACCGGGAGGTTATCGACGCACTGGGCAACGAGGCGCGCATCGAGATCGGCAAAATCAATGAGGCGCTGGCGCGAATGGGCTCTGGTGAATTTGGCTTGTGTTCGATTTGCGGTGGCGGGATTCCGCAACAGCGCTTGCTGGCCTATCCCTATGCACTCGAGTGCATTGACTGCGCCAATGAGGAAGAGCGGCGCCTTGCCTTGCGCCGACAGCAATAATTCCGGAACAGACCCCTGAAGCCTACTGACAGGCCAGGTGCATGCGCACCAGGTCCGCCAGGGAAGATGCCTGCATTTTTTCCATCACGCGTGCGCGGTGAATCTCTACGGTGCGTTGACTTACACCCAGTTCGTAAGCGATCACCTTGTTGGCTTTGCCCGTGACGACCAGGTCCATGACTTCCTTTTCCCTGTTGGTGAGCGTCTTGAGGCGGGTCTGGATCGACGCCTTTTCACCCTGCTGCTCGCGAGTGGTCTGGTCCGTTTTCAGGGCTTCGCTGATTCTGTCAAGCAACTCCTGGTCACGAAACGGCTTCTGAATAAAGTCCACGGCACCTTTTTGCATGGCCTCCACGGCCATTGGCACGTCACCATGGCCGGTGATGAAGATAATCGGCAGCGTGCTGCCTTTCTCAATGAGCTTTTCCTGCAGCTCGAGTCCGCCGAGACCCGGCATACGAATATCCAGAACCAGGCAGCCGGGCTTGTCCAGTGAGAACTGCTCCAGAAACTGATCAGCGGAATGGAATATTTCGTAATGCAAGCCGACAGACTCCATCAGAGCCTGCATTGCATAACGAATAGCCTGATCGTCATCGACAATAAATACAGTAGGGTTTTTTGCGTCAGTCATCTTTGCGCCGAATTTATCCGCCAATCAGTGAAAAAGTGATTTTAACCCACGATGGCACTCTACAGCCACGGTCAATGAGGCCCGAAAGCCGTTCAGCCTGTTTCCAAGGGTGCCTATATTTACCACGTAAGCCGCGCGGTTTATAGCCGAAGTGACGGATTTCGGCCTGTTTGTGGCGGTTTTCAGTGAATTTTGCAATAACAGCAGGTGCGCGTCGGTCTTCTCCACAGCAACGCCTTAGCGAATCGTTTTCGGGTTGATCGATGCCCCGGCCATGACTCATTATCGGTACATCCGTCCAGATCGGTCAGGAGGTGTACGCTGAATACAACAGCAGCTTTGCTGGGACTGGTACTCGCTGCACAGGCGCCTGCTTCGGTTGACGGCTGGCCGCGCCACGGCAACGACGATGGCGGTATGCGCCATTCTTCCCTGAAGCAGGTTGACAGGCAGAACGTGGACCGCCTGACCGTGGCCTGGCAGTTCCGCACCGGAGTCGACGGGGAAGGGCTCGCCCAGGCTGACAACATGTCGTTCCAGGCAGTGCCGGTACTGCATGAGGGAGTCCTTTATTTCAGTGCGGGCCTGGGAGAAGTGTTCGCGATCGATGCGGCAACGGGTCAGCAACACTGGCATTACGACACCGGGGTTCGCCGGGATATGCGCTTCGCCGAGCTGGCCTCGCGCGGTGTCACGGTGTGGACGGATGAAAATGCGAAAAATAGCGCCGTCTGTGCCACTCGGGTGTTTGTCGGCAATATCATGGGCCACTTGCACGCGCTGGATGCGAAGACGGGTAAGCCCTGCGAGGAATTTGGGGATAGCGGGGTCATCGATCTGCGCGCTGGCGTGCGCTATCGACAGCGCGGCGACTACACCACCTACACGATTACGTCACCGCCGGTCGTAATTGGGGAGTACCTGATAACAGGCTCTGCTATTGGCGACAACAGTTCGGTATCGATGGAGCGCGGTATCGTCAGGATGTACAACGCTCGCAGCGGCGAATTGCAGTGGGCCTGGGACCCGATTCCTACTGATGCCGATGACCCCGCCTATCAAACCTGGAAGTCCGGCGTGCGAGAATCCGGGGGCGCCAATGCATGGCCCCCGTTGTCCGTCGACGTGAGCAACGGCATTGTTTACGTGCCGACCGGCTCGCCCTCGCCAGACTTTTTTGGCGGTACTCGCCGCGGCGACAACCAGTATGCCAACTCAATCGTCGCCCTCGATGTCCAGACTGGACAGGTAATCTGGCATCGGCAGCTCGTGCATCATGATCTCTGGGACTATGACCTGCCGGCACAGCCGATGCTCGTTGACCTGCGCAAGGACGGTGAAGTCATACCCGCTGTTGTGCAGGCGACCAAAATGGGCATGCTGTTCGTTTTCAACCGGTTGACCGGCGAACCTGTTCATTCGATCGACGAACGTCCCGTGCCGCAAAGCGACATCGACGGCGAGTACACGTCGCCCACCCAGCCCTTCTCGTCGATTCCGCCGCTGGTCAGCCACGCCCCGGTTACTGCGGACGATGCCTGGGGCTTGCTGTATTTCGACACGCGAAATTGCGCAAATAAACTGGCCAGCTTTCGGTCGCAGGGAATTTTCACGCCACCCAGTTTGCAAGGCACATTAATGAACCCCGGCTACGTCGGTGGTTCGAACTGGGGTGGCCTCACCTTCGATCCGCACACCCAGATTGCGGTCGCCACGGTCATGGAGGCGCCTACCTGGATTCGACTGACTCCCAGGGAGGAGGCCAGAAAGCTCATCGAGCAAGGCGAGTGGGACTGGGAAGGGTACACGGATATGGAGGGAACCCCTTACGTCATGCAACGTGGCATGCTGTTTTCACCGCTCGGGGTCCCGTGCACGCCACCGCCGTGGGGTAAGCTCGTCGGTGTGGACCTGGCGAAGGGATCCATCGCCTGGTCCGTGCCGCTGGGAACGATCGAGGACCTGGCACCGGCCCCGGTGCCGAATCTGCGACTGGGCGTACCGTTGATGGGCGGAGCAATAAGCACGGCGGCCGGCCTGGTGTTTGTCGCGGCTGCCGCCGATGACTATTTGCGCGCTTTTAACATCGAAACAGGAGAGGAACTGTGGCGCGGCCGCCTGCCGGCCGGTGGGCAGGCCACGCCGATGACTTACGCGATCAACGGTCGACAATACGTGGTAATTGCCGCGGGCGGATATGGAGCCCTGGGGACGACCCGTGGAGATTTTGTGGTCGCCTTTGCGCTTGCCGAATAGATGATGATTGCGAGGCTGGCGATTAAAGCCAAATTTGCCGCTAAGTTATTGATTTGAATAATTCTAGGTATATTCCCGAATTGCCGCATTTTTTTCCAAAAGCCTACAGTGGAGCCTCAGGAGCCTTGCTTCTGGGGTTCCACCCATGGGAGGAAGCAACATGCGCTTTAGGGCATTCGCGATACTCTTTGCCACGCTCAGTTTCTGTGTCGCTCCGGCATGGAGTGCAGACGTTCAAAAAGGCATTGCCGCATACAGCATCGGTAACTATGAAGGTGCGATAGCACAATGGCAGCCATTGGCGGAGAACGGCAACGCTGAAGGCCAGTTCTGGCTTGCGACACTGTATTCAAACGGTATGGGCGTTCCGCAAAGTGACGAAATCGCGCTCAAGTGGTTTCGCCTCGCGGCCGACCAGGAGCATGCAGGGGCGCAGTACAACATCGGCCTGATGCATGCCAACGGCTGGGGTCTCGACATGAGTGTTGAAGAGGCGAAGCGCTGGTATCAACGCGCGGCCGAAAACGGCTCTCCTGAGGCACAATTCAGCCTGGGAGACATGTACGATGGCGGCTGGGGTATGGATCGGGATTACGTGCAGGCCTATATCTGGCTGTCACTGGCTGCCGCGCAGGATCATTCCGAAGCGACCCATCGAATCAAGGAAATCCGCGAGAAGATCAGTGCCGACGAGCTGACGGCTGCGGAGCAAGGCGTGCAGACCTGGATGGACAAGCTGGAGGCAAAACAGGCAAAAAAGGATACGGCCTACGCTTACTCGACCACTGACTAAAAACTGATATCTGAAAAAAAAGGCGCGACGCCGGCGAGGCGTGGCGCCTTTTTCATATTCGGGTCCTGACTACTGATCGTGCGCATGGTCTGCCGTGGCTGTGCTGCTTCCATCCGCAGGGTGCTCGGCAAATACCTTAAGACTGCCATCTTCCAGGATCAGAAAAGTCCTGTAAGACTGCGGACGCGGGTGCTCCATTCCGGGCGATCCCAGCGGCATTCCGGGGACCGTCAGTCCCTTCGCATTGGCGGGCCTCTCCTGCAGCAAGCGAATGATGTCCGCCGCTGGCACATGGCCTTCAACGATATAGCCGTCGATTTTCGCGGTGTGGCAGGACTGCAGCCTTGCCGGAATCTCGTACCGTTCCTTTACGGCTACCATGTCGTCGTGAAATACCTCGGACACCGAAAAACCCTGTTCCTGCATATGCTCTGCCCACAGTCCGCAGCAGCCGCAGCTGGGACTCTTGTGAACCTCGGCATGCAGCTGTTCTTGCGTCAATCCATCACTGGCGTTGCCACCGTCTGCTCGCAGCAGTGCCGGAATAATGCACAACAGTGCTAAAAAAATGCTTTTCCGCATCGAAAACCCCCGCAATCGGCAGCCAGGAAAGCTGCGAAGGATCAACTATACCGGTTTCTGCAGTGTGTTTGGCCGGCTATGCAGCGCAGGAGGATTGGTCGGTTGCGAATCCGGCAGTCGCTGGCTGCTGCGAAGCGGCCTTGCGCGCCACTGCCACATGCCCATCGATCTCCGCCTCCAGCCTGTGGCGCAGGCAGCGAATGACATCCCAGGCGTCTTGCCTGCCAGAGTAGGCATCCAGCTGTGCACGATAGCCCGTTGCCTCGCTGAGGCTTGTGCCGAGTTCGTCGAGCAGGGCGCCTTCCCCGATTGCGGTGGCGGTCGGTTGCAGCGCGGCGATCATGCGCTGTGCTATCTGTCGCATTGGCAACGTCGAGCCGTGCCTGTCCACGATCATCGCAGAATCCAGCCCCCAATGGGCGGCCCGAAAATAGTTCTCCCGGTCCGCCCAGGGAGAAATTGGGCGCAACAGCAGGTGTTCGACAACCGGGCGTGAATTATTGCGAATGAACACGATGAGCGTGCGCACGAGGGCGGCGAGGCGGGCGATTTCAGCGACGGTTGACTGTGCGTCCAGGGCACGAATCTCGATAGTGCCGTAGGTGGGGTGTGGGCGAATATCCCAATGGACGTCCTTGATGGTTTGCACGGATCCGGCACGATGTGCCATGGCGAAGAATTCCGCAAACTCGGTCCAGTCGGCAAAATTTGGCGGCCGGCCGAAAGAAGGACTTGCCGCTAACAGCCGTTGCCGATAGCAGGCATAACCGGTTTGATGGCAACGCCAGAACGGCGAGTTGGCGGACAGCGCAATCAGCACCGGTAACGTCGGTGTAAGGATCGTCATGCTGTCAATGGCCTCATTACCACTTTCTACGGCGACATGAATATGCGTCGCAAACGTTACTTGCGCATGCGACGAAAACCCGTTGCGCGACTCGATCAGCTTGTAGCGCGGCAATGGCGTAATGATCGCGAGGCGCTTGCAGGTTGGATGCGTGCCGGCTGCCGCCAGCAACATGCCGTATTGCTGGCATTTACGGTCAACCTCGGCAACCAGGCCGAGCAAATCCTCGCGCAAGTCGGTCGCATTCGCACAGACCCGGGAATTCAATTCAACACAGGACTGCACAAACTCCGGTTTGACGCGGGAGTCGCCGGGATAGATCTTCATGATTGAGCCTATGCCAGGCGTCAGGTCAAGGCTCTGCTTGTCCAGCAAATGCAACTCCCACTCGGCGCCGACCGTGTAATCAAGTGATCGCTTGAATTGCATTGTCAGTTACTCCCCAACCGTGTGTAGCCGCGGGCAAGCTCCGCGAGGAATTCGGCACCCTGTGGCAGCATGTCTTCATCGATATTAAAAGCCGGGCTGTGTAGCGGTACCGGTTCCCAGTCCCGCCTGCGTGCGCCGAAGCGCACGAAGCAGCCGGGGACATGCTGCAGGTAATAGGAAAAGTCTTCCGAACCCATGCTGGGGAATTCCATGCCGAAAACGTGGTCCACGCCATACACTTTCTCGGCGGCCTGCCACGCGATTGTCGCCTCCCGCCGAGTGTTGACGACCGGCGGGTAGCCTTCCGATATCTGTACGCTGATCCTGGCGTTATGCAGCAGTGCGGCGGCATCCGCCATACGCCGAATGCCGGCATGTATGTGGTTCCGGGATTCGTCGCGCGTGGTACGAATCGAGCCTCTCAGCGTGGCTTCCTCGGCAATAACGTTGCCCGCCGTGCCGGCGTGGACGGCGCCGATCGTGACGACCGAGGGATGCAGGGGATTGCTTTCCCTCGAGATCAGCGTCTGCAAAGCAACGATCATGAAACCGGCAATCACCACCGCATCCGTGGTTTCATGCGGACGTGCACCGTGTCCGCCTTTGCCCCGGATTTGCAACACGAAGCCGTCCGACTGGGCTGTTACCGTGCCAGCCGTGACCATGACCGAGCCTGTCTCGTATTCATGCGACACATGGCCGGCAAAAATCGCGTCTACACCCTGTAATGCGCCATCTTCGATTATTGTCCGGGAGCCGCCGCCTTTTTCCTCGCCGGGTTGAAAGATGAAAACGACGTTGTTCGCTGGCGGCGTCTCGACGAGCAGCCTCGCCGCCTCCAGCAGCATGGCCATGTGGGCGCCGTGACCGCAGGCATGCATGGCCCCCTCATTGACTGATGCATAATCGACACCGGTCGTCTCGTTTCCCGGCAAGGCGTCCATGTCCGCGCGCAACGCGATGGTTGGCGCGGCGTTATCGACCGTCAGCCGGGCAATTACGCCGCGACCGACACCGCCATAGCGATAGGGAATCTGCAGGCGATCAAGTTCCTGCATGATGTGCTGAGCGGTATCCTTTTCCTGGTAGCTGAGTTCAGGGTGCTGGTGAAACCAGCGCCGTAACTGGACGACGTGCGGGAGAATTTCGCTTCTTCGACTGCCGTCTGCGATTGCCATTTAACCACCTCCTTACCGCATGCCGCGGATCACGAGGGCCGGTATTCGGCGATCGCCGTTGTTATTGTTTTTCACACGTGCCGATCGGCCCTTCACCGCTCTTCACTTCCCTGTTCAATGCAATGTCGACTTCTGCAGCACTCATGCGAGTGATCGTAGCGATCGTGCATCGGCCGCCGCCGGGGCCCGGGACGATGACTGCGTCACCGCCGTAGGGACAAATTCTGCCATCCCGGTCCTGAAACGCTATGGCGTCGGTGAACCTGAGTCCGTGGCAAGGTATTGCAAAGGCCACCAGGTAAGCACAATGCCGTGAAGGCGACCAGACGAGCAGGTGCTCATCGTCAATCGTGCGCCAGTCATAAATGCTCTCTGCCCAGAAACATTCCGACTTCTCTCCGTAGCTTGCGCTGCGGACATTGCCCGATGAGCAGGCTGCCGCCAGCAGCCCCGCCATGAGTAACAACAGCAATCGCATCGCCGCGCCGATCATTTACTACTGCTCCTGATCAAAATCCGCTATTGCACCAGCTTCCAGCTGCCGTCGTCCTGCAGGCACGCCGTTCCATAGACTTCCTGTTCTTCAGTTCCGCCGACCGTTGCATCTATCGTGAATTCGCGGCACGGACCCGTCGCTGACTCGTAGGTCCGCGTAGGCGTCACCTCGTAGCTGTTGCCGTTATCCGGGTTGATCCAGGAGGTTGTCTCGCCGGTCCGGTTATAGGTCAGCGTATTGGCCGTCTGGGCCCGGTCGGCGCTGTCCATCGTTTCACCGATGTGACGCCCGATCATCGAGCCGGCGATCGTGCCTACGATGATGGCGGCCGTGCGGCCACGACCCTCACCGACCTGTGCACCGGCAATGCCGCCGATGATTCCGCCGAGGATTTCGCCTTCCTGGGCATGGGAGGTCGTTTCGCATCCGGACAGGGACACCGCCATTGCGGCGACCAGCAGAGTGGCAGACCTGGCAATCCTGTTCATGTCTGTTCTCCATCTCAGGGTCTTCTTGACCCACAAAAAAAGGCCCAGGCACCAGTGCCTCAAGCCTCTCCCTCGAACATCTGCATCCTAGTCCTCGCTGCAGGAAATACAATCCGCAAATCTACATACCGGCCGGCAGGCCGCGTCATTCGAACTTTCTCGCAAACCGCCGCCCCGTCAGCGTACCGGTTGAAACCCGTGTTTGTGAGGCGACGCAGAATACCGTCTTCGACCTGACAAATGACTTGCAGCAATCTGTCGTCAGCAGATTCTTGGCAGCGGATCGTCTTCGAGTTCCTGCAGCATGCGCTCGCCCCCGATGTCGGTCCTGAGAATCACCGCCGGCGGGCTATCGATGATCGTACCGATGCAGGCGGCCTCCGCGGCCCCCGGCAATGCTCTCAGGCACTCCAGCGCCGCAGCTGCCTGCGCGGCATCGATGACCGCAAGGATTCGCCCTTCACAGGCCAGGTACAGAGGATCATAGCCGAGCATCTCGCAGACCGATCGCACCGGCCCGTTGACCGGAATCATCCACTCATCGAGCGCGACGCCAAGCCGGCAGCTGCGCACGATATCGTGAACGACGCAGGCGAGCCCGCCCCGTGTCGGGTCGCGCATGAAGCGCAGCCCGTCAAATTGCAGCAGTGCGCTCGTCAGGGGCAATACGCTTGCCGAATCCGAGGCGAGATCACCTTCGAGACCAAACTGTTCGCGGGCCAGCATCACTGCGGTACCGTGGTCACCGACGGGGCCGCTGATCAGGATGGCATCGCCGCACTGGATCAGCGCCGGTCGCGGCTGAATATCCGCCATGCGAATGCCGATTCCGGTGGTTACGAGGTACAGTCCGCCACCCTGGCCGCACGGTACGACCTTGGTATCGCCGGTGACTACGCGCACGCCTGCTTCCTGTGCCGCGGCAGCCAGGCTCGCAATGATTCGTTCCAGCTGGGCGAGCGGCAGCCCTTCCTCGATGATCGCATTCAGCGACAAATACAGTGGCCGGGCGCCGGCGACCGCAAGGTCGTTGACCGTGCCATGCACCGCCAGCGATCCAATATTGCCGCCGGGAAACTCGAGCGGCTGCACCGTGAACCCGTCGGTCGTAAAGACCAGTCTGTCCTGAGGGAAGTCGAGGACCGCCGAGTCCAGGCTGGTGTCCAGGTCGTCGTTGGCCAGGTGACGCACAAATACGTCCTGGATCAACTCGCGCATAAAGCGGCCGCCATTTCCTTGCGCCAGGCTTACTCGCGGCTCATTCATGCTGGCTGCCTCCGCCCGCAGCGAATTCGACCACCTGGCCGAATGACAGCGCCGCGTCGTTACACGGCATGACCGAAGGCATGCTGGCAGCGAACCCGTCGAGTCGTAACCAGCGCATCGCGGCATCCGCCAGGATGCGGTTCTGGAATACGCCGCCAGTCAGGCCAACTCGATTGATTCCTGTTTCGTCTCTGACCTTGCGTGCCTGGTCCACGATTACTCGCGCCATTACCGCGTGAAAATTAGTTGCCCTGTGCTGCTTCGAACGGTGTGGGTCGAGCAGCATCGGCAGCATGGGACGCCAGTCACTGCGCCAGATGCCGTCCTCGTGCCGCAGCAGGGGCAGGGCGCCGGGCATCTGTTCGCCGGGCGTGGCGAGTGCTTCGAAAAACATCGGTGCCTGTGCCTCGAAACTGCAGTCCTCGATACCGCAGACCATGCTGGCCGCGCCATCGAACAGGCGGCCCGCAGCGCTGCTGGTCGGACAGTTGATACCTTTTTGCCATGCCGTGTATGCGATGCGGTGAGGATCAGGAATGCCATCCCAGTCGCGCTCGTCTGCCCAGAGCATTGCTGCGGCGCTGCGCCAGGGCTGGCGAGCCGCGGCGTCACCGCCAGGCGGTCGTATTGGCGCCAGGCTGGCGAAGCGTCGCCAGTTGCCGGGCCGGCCGACGAGACATTCGCCGCCCCAGAGAGTGCCATCTTCCCCCAGCCCTACGCCGTCCCAGGTAAATACCGCCCAGGAGTCCTCGCCGCCAAGTTCTCCCACCAGGGCCGACGCATGGGCGTGATGATGCAGGATCCACGTGCAGGGCAATTTGAGATTGGCTGCATAGCGATGCGTTGTGTAGCCAGGGTGGCGGTCCGCAAGAACCTGCACAGCCCTTACGCCATAGAGTTTCTGCAGGTCTCTTGCCACGGTGTCCAGTACCAGCAGGCTTCGCGGACTGTCCATCTCGCCAATATGTGGTGAGACGATAACGCGGTTTTTCCAGCCGATCGCGATGGTATTTTTCATCTGGCCGCCGACAGCGAGTACGGGGCTGTCCAGTGCAACGGGGATTTCGAGCTCGCGCGGCGCCATGCCACGGCCAATTCGACTGGGCCTGACAGCCCCGCCGGTGCGGCGCATGACGGAATCGTCCGCCGGGCGGACGATTGGCCGGTCGTGATGCAGGAACACGTCGGCAATCGGGCCGAGCCGTTCCTGCGCCGTATTCCGGTCGGTGAGTACCGGTTCGCCACTGACATTGCCCGAGGTGGCAACCACGGGCCCGCCGAAGGCGTCGAGAAGCAAGTGGTGCAGCGGGCTGTATGGCAGGAAGCTGCCGAGTTCCGCGAGACCCGGCGCAAGATTCTGCGCCAGGACGCTGCTGGCCTGTTTGCGCAGGAGGACTATGGGTCGAGCGGGATGCAGCAGGGCGCCGGCCTCGTCCTCGCTGACCGTGACATGCTGGCGCAGGCAGGCGAGCGGATCATCGTCATCGCCCTCGGGAAACATGACGGCAAAAGGCTTGTCCGGCCGGTTCTTGCGGCGCCGCAGTTCCGCCACGGTGCTGGAGTTCGCGGCATCGCACAGCAGGTGGTATCCGCCAATGCCTTTGACGGCGAGGATCTGGCCGTCATACAGCACGTTTACCGCAAGGTGCAGACAGTCTTCATTGCCTGTCGCGATGGTCTCATCATCGCGGACCAGTTCGAGGCTCGGGCCACAACGCTCGCAGGCCAGCGGTTCCGCGTGGAATCGCCGGTCAGCGGGATTGTGGTACTCGGCCGCGCAGGCCGGGCACAGCGGAAACCCTGCCATGCTCGTGTTGGGCCTGTCGTAGGGCATTGCATTGATCAACGTATAGCGCGGCCCGCATTGCGTGCAATTGATGAACGGGTAGCGGTAGCGCCGGTCGCTGGCATTCTTCAGTTCTGCCAGGCAATCCGGGCAAGTGAAATTATCGGGCGGAACAAAAATGCGCGCTTCCCTCTGCGAGGCGCTGTCTCGAATACTGAAATTCTGCAGCAACTGGCACTCGGCTTCGCGAATCGCGGCGATGAGAGGGCGGGCCAGCGGCGGCGCGCTGGCGATGAGTTCGGTTCGAAACTGCTCGAGGTCTGCCGGACAGCCTTCAACAAATATCTCAACTTCCCCCAGCTGGTTTTGTACCCAACCAGTCAATCCATGCTGATTCGCGAGTCGATAAACGAAGGGCCTGAAGCCGACACCCTGCACCCGCCCCGTGAGGCGCAGCCGTTCTGCCCTGTACCGCAACGGGGCTGCCGGTTTGGCCGTGGGGCCAAGGTCGGTATGGGGGGTTTGCATGGTCAGTGCAACTCCGCCGGCGGACTGTTCGCACGAACACCGTTGGCCCACCAGATTCGGCAGGCGCCTTCCTCGGAGACCATGCAGGGACCGGCCGGTTGCCCCGGCATGCAGGCCCTGGCGTAAAGGCGGCACTGGTCAGGGTAGATCTGCCCGAGCACGACGCGCGCACAGTCACATCCCGCAGGCATCTGGCCGATGCGCCGCCGCGCAGTATCCTGGTTGCGCGGGAAGTGCGCGAATACATCGGAGTCGCGATAGGCCTCGCTCAATGCGAAACCCGACTGAGCAATTGTGCCGATGCCACGCCAGCGGGCATCCGTCACCGTCATCACTCGCTGCAGGCATCGTTGCGCGTAGCGATTACCTTCCTCGGAAACCGCTTCGCCGTAGCAGTTGTCCAGAAACGCCTTGCCCTCCACGAGTTGCCTGAGCACCGAGTAGGTCGCCGCCAACAGGGTGTCGGGCCGAAAACCGGCAACGGCGGTGGGAATGCCATGAGATTGCGAGACAAACTGCCACTCCCTGGCGCCCATCACCGTTGCGACATGGCCCGGTGCAATCAGGGCGTCGAAACCGGGTGTATCGCTGTCCAGAAGCAGCGATACGGCGGGCCGGGTAAGCCGTCCGGAGAGCAATAGCAGCAGGTTGGCAGGCGCGTGCTCCGCCAGCATGGCGGCAACGGGAGCCATGGTCGTTTCGAATCCGGCCGCGAAAAAGACAAACGTTTCCGCCGGGCTTTGCCGTGCCAGGTGCACGGCTTCGACCGGCGTCGCAATCGGTATTACTCGGGCACCGGCGGCTCGTGCCTGCTCCAGGGTGCGAATCTCACGCCGGGGCAGGTTGACCGGAACCCGCAACATGTCGCCAAACGCGAGCAGGCTCAGTCGTTCGTTGAGCGACAACTGAATCGCATCGTAGATATCTTCTTCCGGACAAATGCAAACCGGGCAGCCGGGACCGGGAATGATCTCCACGTTTTTCGGCAGGGCACTGCGCAGGCCGCTATGGCTGACCGTGCGTTCGTGGCCGCCGCAGACATTCATTACGCGAACGGGACGCGTCAGTGGCAAGTCATGAATCCTGTCGAGCCAGGTTTTCGCAGTCGCGCTCACTATGGGATTCCGGCGAAACCGTGCTCATGAACGTCGATGCCGGATCTGCCCAGCGACTCCACTCGTTCCCGTTCGTCGGCGATCTCGCCGCGCAACCACTCGATCCACGGATCCAGGGAGGCGCGTTCCCGGGCAGAGACGCACATCACCGGGGCGGCATTTGCCAGGTTGCGAAAATGGCCAATGGCGAGTGCCGGCTCGAAGTCAGCAAGGACTGGCAGCAGGTCTGATTTGCTTAACAACAGCAGGTCAGCCGCCCTGAACATCACCGGATACTTGGCTGGCTTGTCATCGCCCTCCGGGACGGACAGAAGCACGGCATTGCGGTGCTGGCCCAGGTCAAAGGCGGCCGGGCAGACGAGGTTGCCGACGTTTTCGATAAACAGCAGGTCAAGGTCAGTGAGATCCAGCCTGTGCAGGGCATCGTGGATGACGTGCGCGTCAAGGTGGCAGGCGTTGCCGGTCGAAATCTGCACAGCGGGAATGCCTTTTGCACGAATGCGGTTGGCATCATTTTCAGTTTCCAGGTCGCCTTCAATGACGGCAATGCGATACTCGTCGCGGAGGATGTCAATGGTCGCTTCCAGCAGGGAGGTCTTGCCCGCACCGGGTGACGACATCAGGTTGATGGCCAGTACCCGGCTGGCGTCAAGATGCGCACGGTTATGATCGGCCGCGATATCATTGGCATCCAGCAACTTCTCCATGACGGCAACCGCATGGGTTGTTGCGTCGGGCTGCTTGCTCAGGTCGGTAGTTGCAGGTAGTCCGCAGCCGCAGGATTCACACATTTACAGTTCCCCGTTCAATGGCTCGGCCCCGGCAGGAATTCGAGGCGCTGCAAAATCAGCTCATCGCCTGCGAGCAGGTCCGTTTGCCACGCACCGCACTCAGGGCATGTCATCCTGGCGCTGACCAGGGTGGCCGTCAGGCCGCAGCGCTTGCACAGGATTTGAATCGGGCTGATGTCTATATCGAGGATCGCGCCTTCTGCAAACGAGCCGGCAGCGGCCAGCGGAAACGCGTGCTGTATCAGGGACGGCTCGACGCCGCTCAGTGGGCCGACCTGCAGGACGATGCGTTCCAGCCTGGCGCCCTCATAGGGCTGCGACAGGGTGTGTATCCTGTTGATCAGTGCCTGGCATATCGCGAGCTCATGCATGGCTGGCCAGGACCTG
>DATCZF010000240.1:0-4401 GCA_036526055.1 Woeseiaceae bacterium | reverse complement strand
GCGCTCGATGCGTACCGCATCCGCACGCCCGCCGCCGTAGCCCTGAGGCTGCAACCATAACCCCGACAGGGCGGCGACCGTAATGTCGACATAGTCACTGCTGCTGCCGCCGAGGAGCGCTGCCTGGCCGTCCTCGAGACGCATTTCCATCGCCGCCAGCGTGGACTCGATGTGCTCCACCGCCTTCGCATAGTGCGCATCCGTTATGCGGAATGACCAGCGAATCAGGTAGCGCAGGACCGGGAATAACAGTCGCAAGACGTGCCGTTGCCAGGCGGGTATCGCCGGGTTGTTGGCTCCCCAGGCATGCAGAGCAAGTTCACGATCCTGGAGTATGTGGTAGTAAATCCAGACCTGCAGATCCACGCCGTAGCGATCGAGCTGTTTCTCCAGCGCAAGCCGTTTTTCATCCGGGCGCAGAAACTCCGCCTGTTCGCCCGCGGTACTCGCGTATGCACCCCACAGGTAGCGCAGAATCTCGGGAGAATTGCCGATGACGGAACGCACCGCCCCGGTTCGAATCTTGAGCTGTGGCACCGTTCGGCCGCGAAAGAATGCCCCGAGCGTCCCGCCGACCTGTCGCTCGGTGTACTCGAGGCCGAGCCGGTCCATGCACCAGCGGACTTTCTCCACGTAATGACTGGCCGAAATCGATTCCAGTTCCAGTGCAGGTACCTTCTCGGGTTTGATCCAGCCGCTCATCGTGATAGCCCAGCGCCACAACAACATCAGCAGCACGAGGCCCGCGGCACCCGCAAAAGAAACGCCCCAGGCCGCCACAACCAGCGGCAGCAGGTAGAGAAACACCGCATGCACCAATAATCGCCGCGCTGTCATGGCAATACGCTCCCTTCAATAAGCCAGTGGCGCCGCTACTCCAGCGCCTGGTATACCAGCACCCGGAATCTCGCCTCGATTTGACGGTTGATGCTGCTGGCAGCGTCCAGCGGCGCCACCTGGGTCATCAGGACCGCCACCAGGTCTTCGGCAGGATCGATCCAGAAGAAGGTATCGAACGCCCCGCTCCAGCGTAAACTGCCGGGCGAACCGAGAATTCCCGCCTTGCCGATGTCATGAATGACCTCAAGACCAAGGCCGAAATCGGGCTCGCCATCGAAGTCTAAGTCAACTCTCGGCGCGCGCATCAGCTCCACCGATTTTCTGCCAAGGATTCGAACGCCATCCAGCTCGCCATCGTTGAGCAACATCTGGATGAATCGCGCATAGTCGGATGCCGTGGAAGACAAGCCCGAACCGCCTGAAAAATGGGAGCGAGCGCCCTCCACCGGGTAGTCGGCGGAACCGAGCGTTATGGGCAATTCCATCTCTCTTGCCGCAATCAGCCCGTTCTCGGCGTTCTCCGCGTAGATGGTGACCAGCCTGTCCGCCGCGTCCTCGGGCAGATAGAAATGCGTGTCCGGCATACCGAGCGGGCCGCTGATTTCGGCGGCAATGAACTCTGCGAGGGATTGACCACTGACGACTTCGATCAGGTAGCCCAGCAAGTCCGTGTTGAGTCCATAGGCGAACTGACTGCCAGGCTCAAACAGCAGTGGCTGCTCGGCAAGCAATTGCATCTGCTCCTTGAGCGTGTACGGCAGCGAGGTCGGCCCGTCAATGATGCCAACCTCTGCATAACGGCGGCTTACTGCGCTGGGAATCCACGGGTAGCCAATTCCCGACGTGTGCGTCAGCAGGTGAATGATTTGAATGGGCTGGGTCGCAGCGACCGTGGCGGTGATGGTTCCGGCTTCATCCACCTCGGTGACAATTTGTGGATTCGCGAACTCGGGCAGGTATTTGTCCACCGGATCGGTGAGCAGAAACTCCCCGCGCTCATAGAGAATCATGACGCCCACGGACGTCAGCAACTTGGTCATCGAGGCAATTCTGAATATCCCGTCGTTGCTCATCGGTTTTCCCGACTCGATATCGGCGTAGCCGAAACTCCTGTGGTACACGATGTCACCATGGCGGGCGATCAGGGCAACGGCCCCGGGCATTCGTCCCTCGGCAATCTCGCGCTCCAGCACGGCATCAATTCTTTGCAGGCGCTCTTCGATGAAACCGCTTTCGGATTTCCCCGGTACCGCAAATGATGTGGCTGTCGCTGGCCAGACCAGCAGTACAGCAGCCGTGCAGACAGCGAAAAATCGATCCATGATGGTGCTCCGTCAAGAAAACCCGTGGCTATCAGTCAGGCGACTATAGCCAATGCATTGGCGACCGGCCAGCGATGACCTGGGCAGGGGCGCTCAGTCCGGATCGTAGCCGAGATTCGGTGCCAGCCAGCGTTCGATCTCTGTGATTGGCACATGCCTGCGCTGTGCCAGCGATTCGGCCTGGTCGCGACTGATCTGCCCCACGGAGAAGTAACGCGATTCCGGATGGGAAAAATAGAATCCGCTCACCGCGGCTGTCGGCACCATCGCATACGATTCCGTGAGCCGCAGGCCAATGCGCTTATCGACATCCAGGAGCTTCCACAGGGTGCCTTTTTCCGTGTGGTCGGGACAGGCCGGATAGCCTGGCGCAGGCCGAATTCCGCGGTAAGCCTCTGCGATCAGATCCTGGTTGGCAAATTCTTCGTCAGGCGCATAGGCCCACAATTCACGGCGCACGCGTTCGTGCAGGAATTCGGTCAGCGCCTCAGCGAGGCGATCGGCCAGGGCCTTCAGCAGAATACTGCTGTAGTCGTCGTGCTCTGCTTCGAAACGGGCGACGTGCTCGTCGATGCCGATGCCCGCGGTGACGGCGAAAGCGCCGACGTAATCCGGTCGGGCGCTGTCCACGGGAGCCACAAAATCACTGAGACATTCCTGCGGCTGACCCGGCGGTTTGCCCCGCTGCTGGCGCAAGTGGTGCAACCTCGCCAATTCGACTTTGCGCGTATCGTCCGTGAAGACAATAATGTCGTCATCGTCGGTCGAGTTGGCCGCAAAAAAGCCAACCACCGCGCGCGCCTGCAGCCATTTTTCCTCGATCAACCGGTCCAGCATCGCCTGGGCATCGTCGTAGAGGTTGCGCACCGCTTCACCGACGACGTCATCGTCGAGAATCGCCGGGAAGGTGCCGTGGAATTCCCAGGCATTGAAAAATGGCATCCAGTCCATGTAGTCGCGCAGCGTTGCCAGTTCGATGTTGTCGAAGACGCGTGTACCGAGAAACGTCGGCACCGGCGGTTCGTAAGTCTGCCAGTCGATGCTGCGCCTGTTCGCACGGGCCTCCAAAATCGCCAGCTGCGGAGCCAGGCGGCCTTTACCCGCATGGCGTTCACGGCGGCGTGCGTTGTCGGCTCTCGTGCGCTCGATGAGTTCAGCGCGCGTGTCTTTTTCAACGAGCGCCTGCGCCACACCCACCGATCGCGAGGCGTCCTTCACGTAGATTACCGGTCCCTCGTAGTTCGGCTCGATCTTGACCGCAGTATGGGCCGGAGAGGTCGTCGCGCCGCCAATCAACAGCGGCAGGTCGAACTTCAGCCGCTGCATCTCGCGCGCGACATGCACCATCTCGTCCAGCGAAGGCGTTATCAGCCCGGAGAGTCCGATCATCTGGGCGTTTTCGCGCCGCGCCGTTTCCAGGATTTTTGCGCAGGGAACCATCACGCCAAGGTCGATGACCTCGAAGTTATTACACTGCAGGACGACACCGACAATGTTCTTGCCAATGTCATGGACGTCGCCCTTGACCGTGGCCATGACGATTCGGCCATTGCTGCTCCTCTCTCCGCCCTTTTCCTTCTCGATAAAGGGCACCAGGTGGCCGACGGCCTTCTTCATCACCCTTGCGGATTTAACGACCTGCGGCAAAAACATCTTGCCGGCGCCGAACAGATCGCCGACGACGTTCATGCCCGCCATCAGTGGACCTTCGATGACATCGAGCGGCCTTGTCGCCGCGCAGCGCGCCGCTTCCGTATCTTCAATGATGAACTCGTCGATGCCCTTGACGAGCGCGTGTTGCAAGCGTTTCTCGACAGGCCAGCCACGCCAGGCTTCGTCCTGCTTTTCCACCGTCTTGCTGCTGCCGCTGTCGCGAAATTCCGCGGCGACCGCCAGCAATCTGTCGGTGGCGCCGGCATCGCGGTTGAGCACGACATCTTCCACGGCATCCCGCAGCCGCTGCGGCAAATCCTCGTAGATCGCCAACTGGCCGGCATTGACGATACCCATGTCCATGCCGGCGGCAATTGCGTGGTACAGGAACACGGAGTGGATCGCTTCGCGCACCACATTGTTGCCACGAAACGCGAACGAGACGTTGCTGACGCCGCCGCTGACCATCACGTGCGGCAGTTTTGCCTTGATGAGTCGTGTCGCTTCAATAAAATCCCTGCCGTAACCGTTGTGCTCCTCGATGCCGGTGGCAATCGCAAAAATGTTCGGGTCGAAAATGATGTCT
>DATCZF010000239.1:0-2149 GCA_036526055.1 Woeseiaceae bacterium | reverse complement strand
GGCATCGCGGCTGTACTTTATGCACGCCGTTCGCAGCATCGTTTCGCACACGCCACCGCGGCGTTGGGTGAAATGGGCATGACCATCCTTGATGCTCGCATCACGCCGGTAGCCAACGGCTGCAGCCTCGATACCTATGTTTTCATGGAGCTCGATACACGCACCGAGGTTGACAGTGCGCGCATCGCGGAAATTCGCCGCAGCCTGGACCGCGTGCTGGCGGCAACGGATGCTTCGTTGAAAAAAGTAACGCGCCCCGCCCCACGGCGTGTGCGTGCCTTTGTCACAAAAACCGCCATCGACTTTACCGACGACCGAGCCAACCGGCGTACGATTATGGAACTGGTAGCCGGTGATCGTCCGGGGCTCCTCAGCGACATTGCCCGAATCTTCATCGAGCAGGGCATCGATATCGAGACCGCGAAGATCCTGACGATCGGTGAACGTGCCGAGGACGTGTTCTATATTACGGACGCCAGCGGCAAACCACTGGACAATGATACGAAAACCAAGCTTCGTGAAGCCTTGCTGTCACGGCTCGAGAGGAACTATTCGCAGTGAACGCCTACATAGACAAGCTCTACCCCTACCCGTTCGAGCGCCTGGACAAGCTCTTCGCCGGCATTCGCCCGCCCGAGGGCAAACTGATCTCGTTATCGATCGGTGAGCCGCGGCATGAGCCGCCAGGCTTCGTCATCAACGCCTTCAAGGAAGCCCTGCAGACAGGGGCGTCCCAGTACCCGGTGTCGCGCGGGCGCGCCGACCTGCGCCAGGCATGCAGCCGCTGGCTGCAGCGCCGGTTCGCCGCGACGGTTTGCCCGGAAAGCGAAATTCTTCCCGTCAATGGCACACGCGAGGGCCTGTTCTCGCTGGTGCAGGCGCTGGTCACCCCCGGCGACTGCCCGGCAGTGGTGATGCCCAATCCTTTTTACCAGATCTATGAGGGCGCCGCGCTGCTGGCCGGTGCGGAGCCGGTCTATCTCGATACGACCGAGGAAACCGGCTTCCTGCCCGACCTCGATGCCGTCAAACCGGCTACCTGGGAGCGCACTGCGCTGTTTTTTGCCTGCTCGCCCGGCAACCCGACCGGTGCTGTCATGGATGAGGCCTACTGGAGCCGCGTCATCGAACTGGCAGACAAATACGACTTCATTATTGCCGCCGATGAGTGTTATGCCGACATTTACACGGGTGCACCGCCACCCAGCCTGCTCGAGGTCTGTGCCCGCCAGGGTCGCACGAATTTCGATCGCTGCATCGCTTTTCACAGTCTCTCGAAACGCTCCAATATTCCCGGATTGCGCTCCGGTTTTGTCGCCGGCGACAGGCAACTGATGCAACGGTTTCTCGCCTATCGAACCTATCACGGCTGCGCAATGCCGGTGGCGACGCAGATTGCCAGCATCGCCGCCTGGGACGACGACGACCACGTGCTGGAGAATCGTCGGCTCTACGCACGCAAATTTGCGGAGGTCACCCCGCGCCTCGCCGAGGTTTTCGACGTCCGGGAACCCGATGCGGCGTTTTACCTGTGGCCGCGCATTCCGATGGACACGGAAGAATTTACACGGCGCCTGTATGCAGACGCCGGCGTCATCGTTTTGCCCGGCAGTTATCTGAGTCGACGAACGTCAGCTGGCGATCCCGCGCAAGGCCGGCTGCGCATCTCGCTGGTGGCCAGTGTTGAGGATTGCGTCAGCGCCGCGGAAGCAATGGTTGAGCTTGCCGGGCGCATGACCTGATACACTTTCAATAACGGATCATCGAGGAATGCAAAGCAACATGCAGGAGCTGGCGAACATCATCGAGGCAGGCTTCGAACGCCGCAACGAACTTGGCGACCGGAGTCGGGAAGCGCCACTGGTGCATGCTGTCGAACAGGCTATCGAACTGCTCGACTCGGGCGCTGCCCGCGTCGCGGAAAAGCGAGGCGCCGACTGGCACGTGAACCAATGGCTGAAGAAAGCCGTATTGCTGAGCTTTCGCCTCAGCGATAACCGTGTCTTCGAGGGCGCCACAAGTAATTTTTACGACAAGGTTCCGCTGAAATTTGCCGGTTATGACGCTGCGCAGTTCGCCCAGGCCGGCGTCAGGGTTGTGCCGAACGCGCTGGTTCGGCGCGGCGCCTTTATTGCGCCCAATGTCGTGT
>DATCZF010000238.1:0-3763 GCA_036526055.1 Woeseiaceae bacterium | reverse complement strand
GTTGGCAGCGACGAGATTCTCCGCCATGTCAGGGGATAAGTGCCTGCGCAGATGGCCCGTCAGATCGTCCATATCCCGGGCCTTGCGGATTATTTTCTCCAGGCTGTGGTCGCGGCCGGATTTCAACAGTTTTTCGAGTCGGGAGAACGGCATAGATATGTGACGCAGTTGGCGTTTTTGGCCCTCAATGGCGCATAGTAGCGCGGTTTGCGATGCGTAATCTTGTAATGGCAAGCCGCATTATGCATATTGTCGGCACGAAAAGGGCATACCCGTTGAAAAACGGGGGCGCAAAACTTCCGGTCTAAGGGACGATCCTAGGATGGCGGAGTTGCCGAATCTACCGCCTCCCGCGCAAGCTATAAGAGCAAGGAAGCGTTGCGCCGGCAAAACCATTGCCCTGAAAATTCAGCCAACTTGGCCAGGGCGCTGTACATGAATTTGCTTTTCTTCGGTAAAAAATTTGGCAGGGTCAGGCAGATCAATCTGTCCGGTCCCGCTGCCGCTGCTGTCGCGACCGGCGTTATTGCCATGGTTGCGGTTGGCGGCATTGCCGGAGGCTATTGGCTCGCGGGCGCTGAGAACTCAGGGCTCAGTCATGCCGAAGTCGAGGCCCTGCGCCAGGATTTGCAACGGCAGCAGGCGGCCATTGCGGATACCCGGAACGTGACGGAGGATACCCTCGATGCCCTGGCGATTCGCATGGGCAAGATGAGCGCCCGCGTCATTCGTCTGGATGCGCTCGGACGCCGCCTGACCGAAATGGCGAATCTCGAAGACGGCGAATTCGATTTTGACTCGGAGCCCGCCATGGGCGGCCCGGAAGAGCCCGACCAGGCCGGTTCGGCCATCGCGATTCCGGAACTGGTAACTACCCTCGAGAATCTGAACCAGCAAATCGATGACCGTGAGTCCCAGCTCATTGCGCTGGAGAGCATGCTCATCAAGCAAAACCTGAATGACCGGGTCCATCCCCAGGGGCGGCCGGTCAAGGCGGGCTGGATGTCTTCCTATTTTGGTCGCCGGACGGACCCGTTCACTGGCAAGCCGGCGAATCACCGAGGTGTCGACTTTGCCGGGAAATACGGCGCAGAAGTTATCAGCGTTGCGGATGGTGTGGTCACCTGGGCCGGGTCGCGTTTCGGCTACGGTGACATGGTCGAGATCAACCATGGCAATGGTTATGCAACGCGTTATGCGCACAATTCCAGGAACCTGGTCGCGGTCGGTGATGAAGTCAAGAAAGGCCAGACCGTCGCGCTGATGGGAGATTCGGGACGCGCCACGGGCCCCAACCTGCATTTTGAAGTATTGCAGAACGGCAAGCGCGTCGATCCGGTACGTTTCATTCGCGATGGCGCCAGCCGCTGACCCGGCAACTTCGCCGCTTCGCCTCTCAAAACGCCTATTTTGCGGATTTTCTTGATGATTTAGCGTCATCAGGTGGTTTCGCATTGCGGCGCCAGTCCGTAAAATACCGCTCTTTATCTCCGCGATCCCCGGTGCACAGGGGAATCAGGCACGCAGTTGCAGGGAATCCAAGTGGCAAAATTCTTAACACGCATCTTCGGCAGCCGTAACGAACGGTTACTGCGTCAATATGGCAAGGTTGTCAGCACGATCAACGCGCTCGAAGAGGGTTACGAGGCCCTCGGCGCCGAGGAGATTGTTGCGAAGACGGAGGAGTTCCGGCGACGCCTTGCGGACGGCGAAGCGCTCGACAGCTTGCTGCCCGAAGCCTTTGCCCTGGTGCGCGAAGCCTCCAAACGCACGCTCGGCCTGCGTCATTTCGATGAACAGATGATTGGCGGAATGGTGCTGCATGACGGCAACATCGCTGAAATGCGCACCGGTGAAGGTAAAACCCTCGTGGCAACGCTGCCGGTTTACCTGAACGCGCTGTCCGGTGAGGGCGTGCACATTGTGACCGTGAACGAGTACCTGGCACAGCGCGACGCGGACTGGATGCGCCCGGTCTATGAATTCCTCGGCATGACGGTAGGCGTTACCAAGAGCGGGCAAACCGCCGAGGAAAAACGGGCGGCTTACAAAGCCGACATTACTTACGCCACCAATAACGAACTCGGATTTGATTACCTCCGCGACAACCTGGCCTTTTCGCAGGAAGATCGGGTTCAGCGCCAGCTCAATTTTGCGGTCGTGGACGAGGTTGACTCTATCCTGATCGACGAGGCGAGAACGCCGCTGATCATTTCAGGTCCGGCCGAAGAGAGTACGGACCTCTACCAGAAGATCAACAAGCTCATTCCAAAGCTGCGTGAGCAGGAGGAAGAGGACGGGCCGGGCGATTTTACCAAGGATGAAAAATCCAAACAGGTTTTCCTGACGGAAGAAGGCCACCAGAACGTCGAGACACTGATGGCACAGGCGGGCCTGATCGGCCAGAACGAAAGCCTGTACGATGCGGCGAATATCAGGCTGCTGCATCATCTGAACGCTGCGCTGCGCGCCCATGTCATGTTCAGCAAGAACGTCGATTACATCGTCTCTGATACCGGAGAGATCGTCATTGTCGACGAGTTCACCGGGCGCACGATGCCGGGGCGTCGCTGGTCAGATGGACTCCACCAGGCCGTCGAGGCGAAGGAAGGCGTGGCCGTCAAGCAGGAAAACCAGACCGTTGCCTCGATCACTTTTCAGAATTATTTTCGCATCTACTCGACGCTGTCCGGCATGACCGGTACCGCGGATACCGAAGCATTCGAGTTTCAGCAGATCTATGGCCTGGAAGTAGTGGTCATACCGACGCACAAGCCGATGATTCGCGATGATATGCCCGACCTGGTGTATTTGACGGCGAAGGACAAGTTCGCGGCGATTATCGAGGATATTCGCGACTGCCGCGAAAGGCAGCAGCCTGTGCTGGTCGGCACCACCTCGATCGAGACCTCCGAGGACCTGTCTGACCTGCTCAAGAAAGAAAAGATCGAGCATGCGGTGCTGAACGCCAAGCAACATGAACGTGAGGCAATCATCGTTCAGCATGCCGGTCGTGCCGGAGCAATTACGATTGCCACGAACATGGCAGGCCGAGGCACCGATATCGTTCTCGGTGGCAACCTCAAGGCGGAACTCGAGGAAGCCGCCGACGACGCTGCCAGGGAAGCGGTCAAGGCGGACTGGAACAAGCGCCATGAACTCGTGATCGAGGCTGGCGGCCTGCACATCATCGGCACCGAGCGCCACGAGTCGCGGCGCATCGACAACCAGCTGCGCGGCCGCTCCGGCCGCCAGGGCGACCCGGGCTCCAGCCGCTTCTACCTGTCGATGGATGACAGCCTGATGCGCATCTTCGGGGATCCCAACCGCACCAAGGCATTGCTGTCGCGCGCGGGTATGCGGGAGGGCGAGGCCATTGAAAGCAAGATGCTGACGCGCCAGATCGAGAGGGCACAGCGCAAGGTCGAGGGCCATAACTTCGACATTCGCAAGAACCTGCTCGAATTCGACGACGTGGCCAACGACCAGCGCAAGGTGGTCTATCACCAGCGCTCGGAATTGATGGAAGCCGACGAGATCGAGGAGTCCGTAAGCGCTATTCGTGAAGAGGTCATCAATAACATAATTGACCGGTTCATTCCGCCGGACAGCGTGGAAGAGATGTGGGACCCGGCAGGGCTGGCCCAGGCATTCGAGGCTGACTTTGCTGCGTCACTCAATGTTCCGGGCTGGCTGAAAGAGGACAAAAAGCTCAACGAAGAGGGGCTCAGAAAGCGTTGCGTTGAGGAAATCCAGCGGCTGT
>DATCZF010000237.1:0-2024 GCA_036526055.1 Woeseiaceae bacterium | reverse complement strand
TCGCGTATTTGCCAGGATACGCGCACGTAGTCGAAGGCCTCGACGCACAGGTAAATGCACATGGGCCAAAGAAACAGGATGAGCCCGCCGATGTTGATCCAGGCGCGCCCGCGCGCGGTCATTTCCCGGTAAAAGATATCGACGCGCACGTGCTCTTCCTGCTGCAGCGTGTAAGCGGCGCCGAGCATGAAGACCACGGCATGCAGCCAGGTGATCGATTCCTGCAGCCAGATGACGCCGGTGCCAAACAGGTAGCGCAACACGACAACGGCAAAAGTGACCAGCACCATGGTCAGGGTCATCCAGCTGACAACGCGTCCCAGCGCAACGCTGAATTGTTCGAGCCGCGCAAGCAGAGCGGATATCGTGGTTGCGCTGTTCATGCCCTGTTAGTGGTCCACCCTGAGCCGGCGCAAAAAGACGGCCATCTCCCGCGCCGCCTGTTCGTCACCGTTTCGTTTTGCCACCTCGGCGCCTGTCGCAAAAGCGGCCTGTGCAGCCGCGGTATTTCCGCTCGCCGCCTGCGCCTTGCCGAGGAGTTTCCAGGCGGCCGAGTAATCGGGGTCGAGTTCGCAGGCGCGCTGCAGGTGCAAAATAGCGGCATCCCAGTCCTGCAGGCCGGAATACTCGTTGCCGAGTGAAAATCGCAACAATGCGGAATCCTGGCGCTTGTCCAGCATGGACAGCAGCGAGTCGATCCGCAGACTCATCAGTGCCGCCAGAACGTCGGGGTGATAAGGACCAGCAGGGTGAAGATTTCCAGGCGCCCGAGCAGCATGCAAAGCATGGCAATCCACTTGCCGAAGGTGCTGATCGATGTGAAGCCGCCAGCCACGTCACCGAGCCCCGGGCCGAGGTTGTTGAGCGTCGCCGCCACGGCCGAGAATGCCGTGACCTGGTCGAGCCCGGTGGACATCATCAACAACAACATCACGCCATAGACGATCATGTATACGGAGAAAAAGCCCCACACGGCATCGACGACCCGGTAGGACACGGCCTTGTTGCCGAGCTTGACCGGAATCTCGGCGCTAGGGTGGACCAGCCGCGCAATTTCGCGCACGCCCTGCTTGTAAATCAGCAGCCAGCGAATGACCTTGATGCCACCGGCGGTAGAGCCGGCAGATCCGCCGACAAAACTCGCGAGGATCAACAGCACCGGTAACGCACCCGGCCAGAGGGAATAATCGGCGGTCGTAAAACCGGTCGTCGTAGCGATGGAGACCGCCTGGAACAGGCCATGCACGATCGCGTCGCCATAATTTTCGTAAGTGTTCAGCATCAGCAGCGAGACCATCGTGGCGAGGGCGACAACCAGCAGCACGAACACGTAAGCACGAAACTCCGGGTCATTCGAGTAGTGGCGCACCTGCATATAGCGCCAGGCAAAAAAGTGCAGCGAGAAATTGATGCCAGCGGCAAACATGAAGAACACCGCGATCAGGTTGATCAGGTTGCTGTCGAAATAGCCGATGCTGAGGTCATGCGTCGAAAAACCGCCGATGGCGACGGTCGAGAACGCGTGGCTGATCGCATCGAAGGGCGACATGCCGGCCGCCCAGTAACTCACCGCGCAGACGATCGTGAAAAGCAGGTAAACGTACCAGAGCGCTTTGGCCGTCTCGGTAATTCGCGGGGTCAGCTTGGTGTCCTTGACCGGGCCGGGCGTCTCCGCGCGATAAAGCTGCATGCCGCCGACGCCGAGCATCGGCAGCACGGCGACCGCCAGGACGATGATGCCCATGCCACCGAGCCACTGCAGTTGTTGGCGGTAATAGAGTATCGACTTCGGCAGCGCGTCGAGCCCCGTGAGCACTGTCGCTCCCGTCGTTGTCAGCCCCGATATGGATTCGAAGATCGCATCCGTGATCGACATTGAAAGGCTGTCATCGAAATACAGCGGCGCAGCGCCGAAGGTGCCGAGAACGGTCCAGAAAGCCGCGACAACGAGGAAGCCGTCCCGCAGCCGGAGGTCTTTCTTCGAGCGGTGCACCGGCAGCCAGAGCAGCACGCCGGAGACGAAC
>DATCZF010000236.1:0-6457 GCA_036526055.1 Woeseiaceae bacterium | reverse complement strand
CATGCGCCGAGCCTGGAAATCCGTGCAATTACTGCAGGAAGAAATCTCCCGGTAAGCATTTTGCCCGGGTAACCAGACTTCCAGGTCGTAAGTCTTTGCAGAGCCAAAGCCCGTGTCTCCCGCACACAGATTTACAACCCGGTATGGCAGCTCCAGTCGCTGCAGAATGGTCTCGGCATGCGACGTCAGCGCCTCCAGAGCGTCATATGACTCCGCGGGCGATACGAGATGAACGAGTTCGACCTTCTCGAACTGGTGCTGGCGAATCATGCCGCGCGTATCGCGACCGTAGGATCCGGCCTCGGAGCGGAAGCAAGGCGTGTGCGCTACAAGACGCAGCGGCAGCTCATCCGCCTCGAAAATCCGGTCACGCCCAAGGTTGGTGAGCGAAACTTCTGCCGTGGGTATCAGGTAAAATGGCGGTTCGGTCTGTGTCTTGAACAAATCCTCTTCGAACTTGGGCAACTGGCCCGTACCCATCAAGGCATTCGCCTGGACGATATACGGCACATAGGTTTCGCTATAGCCGTGCTCACTCGTATGCACATCCAGCATGAACTGGATCAGGGCTCTTTGCAGTCTCGCCAATGGCCCATGCATGACCACAAAACGCGATCCCGATAACTTGGCCGCCCCATCGAAGTCGAGCAGTCCGTCCACAGCACCTATGTCAACATGATCCCGCGGCGTAAAGTCATACTCGACTGGCGTTCCCCACCGTCGCACTTCGACATTGCTCTCTTCGTCGACACCATCGGGAACTTCATCAGCAAGAATGTTTGGCAGGCCGAGCTCTATATCGAGCAATTGTTCACGAACAGTCTTCAGCTGTTCATCTGCAGTTTCCAGTCTTTCCCCCAGGTCATTCACGGCGTCCAATAGCGGCTGGATATCCTCGCCTTTGGCCTTGGCCTGGCCAATCGCCCTGGAACGGGTATTGCGCTCGTTGCGCAGCGTCTCAACATCTACTTGCAGGGCCTTGCGTTGCTCTTCGAGCCCCACGTAAGCCTCGGCATCGAATTGAAAGTTGCGCCGGGCCAGCTTCGCAGCCACATCGTGCGCCGATTGGCGTAATAGTTTTGGATCAATCATGTTCTTATCGCATCAATTCCTGGGCGTTCATTCGCTGGATACCCGTTTGCTGTCAGGGTGTTTTCCTGGTCTGGCGATTTTTGCGGGCCAATTGTTCGAGTTTTTCGCCAATTTTCAGCTCGAGGCCCCGTGGCACCGGATGATAATACTTCCGTTCAGGCATGTCCTCGGGAAAGTACTTTTCCCCGGGGGCAAATGCATCTTCCTCGTCATGAGCGTATCGATAGCCGTCGCCGTAACCCAGGCCTTGCATTAATTTGGTTGGCGCGTTGCGCAAGTGCATCGGCACCTCCAGCGACCCATACTCTCGGGCGTCCGCTGCCGCCGCGTTTGCAGCCACGTAAACCGCATTGCTTTTGGCCGCACACGACAGGAAAACCACTGCCTGCGCCAAAGCCAGCTCGCCTTCCGGACTGCCAAGTCGCTGCAGGGTTTCCCAGGCGTCCAGCGTAATCCTCAGAGCCCGTGGATCCGCGTTGCCAACGTCTTCGCTTGCCACCCTGACCATGCGGCGCGCAATGTACAGCGGATCACATCCACCATCGATCATGCGCATGAGCCAGTAGAGTGCAGCGTCCGGATCCGACCCCCGAATGGACTTGTGCAGTGCCGATATCTGATCGTAAAAATACTCGCCCTGCTTGTCGAAGCGGCGGGCGCCCCCCTGGGCAACCTCCTCTGCGATTTTACGGCCAATAACGCGCCGCCCGTCTCTGGTCTCTGCCAGGTCTGCGCTGATTTCCAGCAGGTTGAGCGCACGACGTGCGTCACCATCAGCGGCAGCCGCGAGCAGCTGCAGAATATCATCAGCTACCGCGATATCTTCGTTGCCGAGACCGCGCTCCTTATCGGCAAGCGCACGCCGCAAGATGCCTGTCAGTGCCTCGGTATCCAGTGATTTCAGAACGTAAACACGCGCGCGCGACAACAATGCATTATTCAGTTCAAACGACGGGTTTTCGGTCGTGGCGCCGATGAACGTCAGCGTGCCGTCTTCGACAAACGGCAGGAATGCATCCTGCTGCGCCTTATTGAAGCGGTGAACCTCGTCGAGAAAGAGTACGGTTGGCCGGCGATTTGCCGCTCTTTGCTGTTTTGCCTCGGCGACTGCCGCCCTGATGTCCTTGACCCCGGCCATCACCGCCGACAGGGCGATGAAGTGCGAATCTGTCTTGTTGGCAATCATCCTGGCAAGTGTCGTTTTGCCGGTTCCGGGCGGGCCCCAGAAAATCATCGAATGCATTCGGCCCTGCTCCAGCGCATTGCGCAGGGCCTTGCCGTCATCTACAAGATGTGACTGGCCGAAAAACTCTTCAATCTGCCTCGGCCGCATGCGGTCGGCGAGCGGCCTGGCCAGGTCATCTTCCTCTGTGAAAAGGTCGCTCACTCACCCCCCCTGCCGGCGAGCTTTCGCTCAATCCACAGGCTCCAGCCACCAAGACCGATCAGCGCCAGCAAAAGCCCCAGGCCGATGCCAGCCGCGTCTGCAACAAAATCCATCAGTTCCGCTGTGCGATAGGCAGTGAATGACTGGCACACTTCGATAAATCCACCAAAGAACAGCATGCCGGCGCCCAGCCTTACGTAGTACTGCCGCTGATACTGGCCACTGAACCATATTGTCAGCAAAAAGAAGATGGCACCGTGAATCAGCTTGTCAGACTTCATCAGCCACCGTTTATCCTCGTAGTCGAGTGGCCAGAGTTCGGGCAGCAGCGTGACCACAAACGTGCCGATGGTTAGCGCGTATCCAATACCCAGCCAGGTACGTGGATAACGTAGCGGTAACATCAGGGACCTGCCGCTGCCGCGGGCTCGCCGACAATATCGACACCCGGGGGAATATCCAGTACGAAAACCGTATCCGCGACCGGCGCATTGATCACGACATCCCGCAAAGCAATCAGCGTCGTCTGGCCCAGGCTGTCGTAGAACATCATTCGGCTCAGTTGCTCGTCATCGAAGCCCAGTTCCAAGGCAGTAAAGCCGGCATCTTCCTGCGTCGGGCGCAGCCTGATCCAGAATGTGCTGTTATGCGTAACTGCCTCGATGATCGTAAAGTCGGCAAGAGCGTTCGCCGACCCTCCCAGAAGCAAAGCCGGTGTGCTGACCAGCACCTCGTCCTGCGGCTTGATGACAACCTGCTCCAGGTCGACGTCATAGCTCCACAGGTCGTTGCCGTCTGCCAGCAGCAGCTGCTCGTAAGGCTCGCTGTAATGCCAGAGAAATTGCCCGGGTTTGCGGATGACCAGCCGCCCCAGCGACTCTTCGACCACAATGCCATCAACGTCAACGAGCGACTGGGCAAAATCAGCCTGCAAGGTTCTGACCTCGTTGACAAAATGGTCCAGAACATGACGGGCCCGGTCTAAGGCCTGAGCGTCATCATTGGATGCCTGTGCGCCAAGCGCAAGGCCTGCCAGCACCATTGCGGTCAGAATTTTTTGCATTGCTTGTCCGTCCAAACGCAGGGGTCAGTCTTTTGCCGGCGTTGGTACAAGAATTTCACGTGAGCCGTTTGACTGCAATGGGCCTACGAGCCCCGCCTCTTCCATTGTCTCCACCATTCGGGCTGCGCGGTTATAGCCAATCTTCAGGCGCCGTTGTACCCCTGAGATGGATGCCTTGCGAGTTTCCAACACTACCTGCACCGCCTGATCATACAGGGGATCCTGCTCCCCATCAGTACTGTCAGACGGCTGTGGGTCAATTCCGGTCAGACCCGGTGTCGGGCTCGATGGGCCGTCGAGAATTTCATCGATATAGCGCGGATTGCCGCTCTTTTTGAGCTGCCTGACCACGGCGTGGACCTCGTGGTCTGCAACGAACGCGCCGTGCACGCGAATTGGCAGCGATGTTCCCGGCGGCAAATACAGCATGTCGCCATGCCCCAGCAGGGTCTCAGCGCCCATCTGGTCAAGAATGGTTCGGGAATCGACCTTGGCGGAGACCTGGAATGCGATTCGAGAGGGAATATTGGCCTTGATGAGGCCCGTGATGACATCGACAGACGGTCTTTGCGTGGCGAGAAGCATGTGAATTCCTGAGGCGCGCGCCTTTTGCGCCAGCCGCGCGATCAGCTCCTCGACCTTTTTGCCAACGATCATCATCATGTCTGCCAGCTCGTCGATGATGACAACGATAAACGGCAGCGCCTGCAGCGTCGGATGCTCGACGGGATTGTCCGGGTCTTCCAGTTCCGGCGGTGACCAGGTCGGGTCCGGAATGGGCTTGCCAGCCTCGATCGCGTCCCGGACCTTGCGGTTGTAGCCGCCGATATTGCGAACCCCCAGTGATGCCATCAACTTGTAGCGCCGGTCCATTTCCGCCACGCACCAGCGCAGGGCATTGGCGGCCTCGCGCATGTCCGTCACCACCGGCGTGAGCAGATGCGGAATCCCCTCGTAGACCGACAACTCCAGCATCTTTGGATCAATCATGATCAGGCGAACATGCTCCGGCTTGGCCTTGTAAAGCAGGCTCAGCACCATGGCATTGATCGCCACCGATTTACCGGAACCGGTTGTACCGGCGATCAGCAAATGCGGCATCCGGGCAAGATCGGCAACGACTGACTGTCCGCTGATATCCTTGCCCAGGGCCAGGGTCAGCGGCGATCCCAGATCATCGTAGACCTTGGACTTGAGCACTTCCCCGAGCGTGACAAGATCGCGCGTCTCGTTGGGTATCTCGAGCCCAACGTAAGCCGTACCCGGGACGACCTCCACCACGCGTACGCTCACAACGGACAGGGAACGGGCAAGATCCTTGGCCAGGTTGGAAATCTGGCTGACCTTGACGCCGGGGGCGGGATCGAGTTCGAAGCGGGTAATGACCGGTCCCGGTGACACCGAAACGACTTCGACCTCGATGCCAAAATCCTTGAGTTTGAGTTCGACGACACGGGACATCGCCTGAAGCGATTCCTCGGAGTACCCGGATTTTTGTTCGGGGGGATCGTCGAGGAGCGACAACGGCGGCAATTCGCCGGCCTCCGGCGGCTCGAACAGGGGTACCTGGCGCTCCTTTTCCGCACGAACACTCTTTTCCAGCGTCGGCATGACAGGCTCGATACGAACCTTGGAGCGGCTCGCTACCCTTTTCTTTTGTTCGTCAACCACATCCTGGCGGGACTGCTGATAACGCCGCCCTTCGGCGCGGTCGCGCAACTCGCCGATCTTTGCCTTCGTATATTCCCAGCCAGTCAGGCTCCAGCGCCCTACCCGGTCCATGATTGCCAGCCATGAGATGTTCAGGAACAACGCCACCGCGGCGAGCCAGATAAAAAACAGCAGGACGCTCGCGCCGAGCAGCTTCATGATGGAGGCAAGCCCGCCACCAACCAGCTGGCCAACAATTCCGCCGGCACTTTCCCTGAATCCCGTCGGTGCAAAATGCAGGCTGGCAAGCGCACAACTGGTCACGAGCGTCAGGACGAATCCGCTTACACGCAAGGCGACGTCAGCGCGCGTCAGGTGGTACATGCTGCGGCGCTCGCGATAGATCATCCAGCCCGCATAGAACACCATGACCGTGAAAAGATAGGCCGGTCGGCCGAACAGGTTAAAAAGCAGATCGGCAAGATAGGCACCGGCAGTGCCGACGGCATTCTGCACATCGCCACCGCCGCTGGCGTGCGTAAACCCCGGATCCGTGGGGCTGTAGGTAAACAGCGCCACCCAGATTATCAGTGCCAAGGCACCAAATACCCACAAGGCACCCTCTCGCAGGGTGCCGACTACGTGGGAGGAAATGCCGTTATCCGCTGTCTGCTTTTTCCTTACCATCTTAAAGTGCGCTAGAAAGTATTAGCGTTAAACTACTGATTTTAATACCTCCAGGCAAGACCAATCAGTCCAGCAAAGCCGGATGAACCACCTTTCCGCCGTCGACGTTGATGCCCTTCACAAGGCTCTCATTATTGCGCCAGTCGGGGTGGGTCAGCAGCTCGGCATACGGAGCAATTGCCGCGGACAGCGCCTGCGATGACGTCCTCGGCACAGCGCCCGGCATATTGGTCACGGTGAAGTGCGTTACGCCTTCCCAGACATAGGTCGGGTCTGCATACGTTGTCGGCACCGTGGATTCGACGCAGCCACCCTGGTCAACGGATATATCGGCAATGACGCTACCCGGCGCCATGGCCCTGACCATATCGCGGGTCACCACGTGTGGAGCACGCGCTCCGGTAACGAGGACAGCACCGACGACGATATCAGCCTGAGCGACCGCAGCAGCGATGTCCTCGCTGTGCGGATACAGTGCCGTAACGTTCGGGCCAAGGGCTCGAGCGCGTTCCATGGCTGCCCGGCTCATATCGAACACGGTCACTTCCGCGCCGAGACCCGCAGCAACCACGGCAGCA
>DATCZF010000235.1:0-3185 GCA_036526055.1 Woeseiaceae bacterium | reverse complement strand
CTCATGGACAAGGCGGCGGAGCACGGGCAAAAGGGCGAAACCAGCAAGGCCGAGGACATTTACCGCGGCATCCTCGCCAAGGATCCCGACCATGTCGAGGCAGCTCGCTTACTGGCAAAGATAGCGACAGAGCATAAGGCTTACCGGGATGCCGAAGTTTTTCTTCAGCGGGTAGTAAAGAACGCCCCGGACTATGCGCGTGCCTGGTTTGAGCTGGCCAATGTTTTGCGCGAACAGGAAAAGTTCACCGAGGCCGTCGACGCGGCCGAGGAAGTGCTGCGCCTGATGCCGAATGCCGCCGAGACGCATGTGCTGCTCGGCAATGCCCTGGGTCAGGCGGATCGCAACGAGGATTCCATCGAAAGTTATCGCCGCGCACTGGCACTTGCACCAGGGCATCCGGGCGCGCTTTCGGGCGTCGGTCATCGACTGAAAACCATCGGCAAGCAGGATGAGGCCATTGCGGCATATCGCGAGTGCCTTGCCGCCAATCCCCTGTTTACGGAGTCATACTGGAGTCTCGCCAACCTGAAGACCTTCCGCTTTACCGACGAAGAGGTGGCGACGATGGAGTCCCTGCTGGCGGGCGATGAAATCAAGGACGAGTCCCGTGTACATATTCATAACGCACTGGGGCTGGAGTACGAAGGCCGCAAGGATTACGCGAAGGCCTTTAGTCACTTCCATAACTGCAACAGGATCAGGCGGCAGTCGGAATCCTACGACCCGGTCGAAGTCGAAGTGCTGCACGATGACATTATCAAGGCATTCGACAAGGACATGTTCGCTCGCCATGAAGGCGCAGGTTGCCCGGACCCGGCGCCGATATTTGTCGTGGGGCTGCCGCGTTCCGGCTCGACGCTGATCGAACAGATCCTCGCCAGCCACAGCCAGGTTGAGGGCACGCATGAGCTGGCGGACCTGTCCCGTGTCGTCAACAAGAAACGCCGCCGAACGCTGCGCGGCCGCTTCCCGGAAACGGTCGCCAAACTGCCGACGGACGCCTGGGCCGCCCTGGGTGAGGAGTACATCGAGCGCACTCGAAAATTCCGCACCGACCGCATCTATTTCATCGACAAGAACCCGAATAACTACACTTATACAGGGCTGCTCAAACTGATCCTGCCCAACGCGAAGATCATCAACGCGAGGCGCCATCCCCTCGACAGCTGCTTCGGCAGTTACAAGCAGCTGTTTGCAATGGGGCAGACTTTTTCCTATGACCTCGTCGAGCTCGGCGAGTACTACCTGAATTATCAGCGGATGATGGATCACTGGCACGAAGTCTTGCCGGGTTATGTCCTCGATGTGGACTACGAAGAGGTGGTCGATGACCTCGAAACCCAGGTGCGTCGTATCCTCGACTTCTGCAACCTGCCATTCGAAGAAGCCTGCCTGCGTTTCCATGAAACAGAGCGAGCCGTCAAAACGGCGAGCTCGGAACAGGTGCGCCAGCCGATCTACAGCTCGTCCGTCAATCTCTGGCGCAATTACGAGCAGGACCTGGGCGAACTGATCGAGGTGCTCGAGCCGTTACTTCTGAAACTACCTGATGAGAAACGGCCCCTAACGCTGCGGGGCCGGTAGTACGGTGCGGGCCGCCAGGCGGCTGATTGGCATCGTTATTTCAAGGCATTCGAGGCTCTGGGGTTGCCCGGAAACGGCTGCGGCCCGGTGTCCCGCCGGACACTGAATACTAATGTTGCGAAAAAGACACAAAAATTGCACATGCGACAAATTATAAATTTTCACTTGTAGTTTATTGCCGACGGAACTAAATTCAGAGTGTTCCGGAACCAACTGCTTTGATAAAAGCCACCAACAACGGGGGTAACACCAAGATGCATTCAGAGCCGAAGTATGCTTTGACGCCGCTAGCAGCCGCTGTAACCGCAGCGCTCTACCCAGGCCATCAGGCTGTCGCACAGGAGGAGTCGACCGCCGGTGTGCTGGAAGAAATCGTCGTATCCGCGCGTAAGCGCACAGAATCTGCCCAGGCCATCCCTGCCAGCGTACAGGCGCTGAGCCAGGACACGCTGGCGCGAATGGGCGCAATGGGGATTGACGACTACGCACGATTCATTCCCTCAATAAACGTCGTGTCCTACGGCAGCGGCCAGTCGGTCGTTGTATTCCGTGGCGCAACGGTCGATGGCGGCAGCTACGTCAATCAATCGACCTCATCGGTATATCTCGATGAAATTTCCCTGAGCTCCTACGGAGAGCAGCCGGAAATCCCGATGTATGACATCGCTCGCGTCGAGGCGCTCGCCGGCCCGCAGGGAACCCTGTACGGCTCAGACGCGCAGGCGGGAACGCTGCGTATCGTGACCAACAGGCCGGTGATGAACACCTATGAGGTGATCTTTGACGGCAGCTACACCGTAGGCAAGCAGAGCGATAACAGCTGGGATGGCTCGCTCGTTGTCAACTTCCCGCTGGTGGAAGACAAGCTGGCGCTGCGCCTGGTTGGTTTCAACCAGAAGGAAGGCGGTTACATCGATAACGTGTTCGGGCATACACCCAACTTCAATTCCGAGTGGGGTGATGACATACCGGCGCAATGGGGCTCGCTCGACAATGCGCATGCCGTAGAAGATGACTGGAACGACGCCAAGACGCGCGGTGGCCGCGCTCAGCTGCGCTGGGAGGTCAATCCCGACTGGGCCGTCACCTTTGGCTACTCGACGCAGCAGTTCAATGGCGGCGCGCAAAACAGTTATGAGCCGCTGGTCGGGGACCTCAAGGTTGTCCGCTTCAATAACGAGTGGCGTAAGGATGACCTCGATATCTACTCGCTGACGATCGAGGCGGACCTCGGTTTCGCGCAGCTGGTGTCGGCGACTTCCTACTACGAACGCGATATCAAGCAACAGTTCGACAACACGGTTTATCATCACTACTGGGCGATCCAGTACTGCCGTGACGCAACGTACTACATCAATCCGGATTACGGGTTGAGCGTGTCCGGCTACGTGCCGCTGACCAACGCCGTCATGTACGAAGTGAATGACTGGTCGGTTGCTAACGGTTATGAGCCATGGTGGCCGTATGCGGGCTATTACTGGACCAATCCGGGGACCGATGCGGTCGTGTGGTGGCCGGTGTACTGCCATGCCCCGACGATCGACGGCGACTACCTGTCGATTTCGGATGAGCCGGGCCAGCAGGACAAGTTCACCCAG
>DATCZF010000234.1:0-4940 GCA_036526055.1 Woeseiaceae bacterium | reverse complement strand
GGCCTCGAGCTTGTCAAAAACCGGCTCGCCGAGCCCGGGCGGCACATTGCTGGCCAGTACACTGATTCGGGCACCGATCGAATCTCCTTCGCGGCGCAGCGCATCCATGAACGATTCCAGTTCTCCGATCTTGGCCGGGTCCGCGCAGAAAAACGGATTGTGATCGACGATGGACAGGTCTTTCGCCTCCAGGCGAATCGGGCCCAGCTGCGACAGGTAACCCGAGATCTCAACGCCCAGCCTTTCTCGAAGGTACTTGCGTGCTATGGCGCCTGCTGCCACCCGCATCGTCGTTTCGCGCGCCGACGCTCGACCGCCGCCACGATAGTCACGAATCCCGTACTTTTGCTGGTAGGTATAGTCGGCGTGCCCGGGACGAAACTTGTCCTTGATGTCAGAGTAGTCGCGCGGGCGCTGATCCTTGTTCTCGATCAGCAGTCCGATGGGCGTACCAGTGGTCTTGCCTTCGAATACGCCGGAAAGAATCCGCACCTCGTCCGGCTCTTTGCGCTGCGTCGTATGCCGGGACCGACCCGGACGACGCCGCTCGAGGTCCTGCTGGATATCCGCCTCGCTGAGCGCCATGCCCGGCGGGCAGCCGTCAACGACACAGCCAAGGGCGGGGCCGTGGCTTTCCCCGAATGTCGTCACTACAAACAAGCGACCAAAACTGTTTCCGGACATATTTGTTTCCGTCAGTCCAGCAAGGCCCTGGCAAATGCCGGCCTGTGCTTTTCCAGTTCTTCGGCGGAAATGGCAAAAACGCCACTGCCACCATAGGCAAACTCCAGCCAGATAAATGGCACCTGGGGGAACTGCTCCTGCAGCGCGAATTCACTGTTGCCAACCTCGACAAACAGCATTCCCGCATCCTCCAGAAAATCCGGTGCATCATGCAGGATCACCCTGACCGAATCCAGACCATCCTGCCCGGAGGCGAGCCCGAGCACCGGTTCATGCCGGTATTCCGCCGTCAGGTCTCGCATATCCTGCGCGTCCACGTAGGGCGGGTTGGCGACGATCAGATCGTAACGCGTTGCCGGCAGACTGTTGAAAAAATCTGACTGAACCAGCCGCACCCGGGCATCCACGCCATGGCGCGCGACATTGATTCGAGCGACGTCGAGCGCTTCCGGGGAAATATCCACGGCGTCGACCCGCGCGTCCGGGAATGCCAGCGCACAGGCAATCGCGATACAGCCGCAGCCGGTACCGAGGTCGAGTATCTGCCGGACCGCGCCGGGCACGACCCACGGTACAAATCGCTCCCGAACCAGTTCCGCGAACGGTGAGCGCGGCACGAGCACACGCTCGTCGACAAAAAATTCCAGGCCGGCAAACCAGCCCTGGTTGACCAGGTAAGCCGTCGGCACGCGCTCCTCGATGCGTTGCCGCACCAGCCCATCGAGGCGCAGGCGCTGTTGCTCATCGAGTATTTCCGCGTAATGCAAAACGGCCTGCTCGTGGCGCAGGCCGAGAGCGCCGAAAACGAGATAGGCAGCTTCATCGATAGCGCTGTCGGTACCGTGGCCGAAGCTCAGCCCGGCCGCCGTAAATCTTGCCGCGGTATCGCGTATGTACTGTTCCACGGTCAGGGCCGTGTTATCGAATGACTCAGGCATGCCCCTATTCTAGATGCAATCCCTGGCAGATTGTTATTTGAAACTGGCACGCAATGGCCGCTTCGCTGCGCTAGAATGCGCAGCCATGAACCAGAATGCGCCAAAATCTTCCGCCGGCAGGATTGTCGCCGTCGCCGTTGCCATCATCATGGTCGTTGCGGGACTGGCGACCTCGCTGCTGTTGTCCCGGCAGCCTGTCGACTTCCGGTATGCCACGGTATTGCAGCCACCGGCCACCCTGCCCGACTTCGTGGCGATCGACCATAACGGCGAGCGCTTCGATGCCGCTGCCTTTCAAGGCCAGTGGAACCTGGTCTTTTTCGGTTTCACACATTGTCCCGACATCTGTCCCACAACCCTGGCACAGCTTGCGACCGCGCGCCGGAAACTGCAGACGGAATTCGCCGTGACGGCACCGTTGCGCATCGTTTTCGTCAGCATCGACCCCGAACGTGACACGACCGACGTCATCGCACCCTACGTGGGCTATTTCGGGGAAAACGTTACCGGGCTGACCGGGGACCCTGCGCAAATTGACCTGCTCGCCCGCGGGCTTGGCGCCTTTTACCAGAAGGTTGCGATGACCAATGGCGATTACGCGATGGATCACTCCGCCGCTATCATGGTGATCAATCCCGATGGGGAGTTTCGGGCGTTGTTCAACGCGCCATTCCAGTTGGACCTGTTTGTTCGGGACATGCAGTCGCTGCTGAATCTCGGTTGAGGCCGAATAACGGGACGCCTCACATGAAAAACGTGTTTTTCGCCCTGCTTGCCACCGTGCTTGCCGCTTGCGCTGCAGGCCACGGGGACGGGCTGGAGATCCTCGACCTGCGCGTTCGGCCACCGCTGCCCGGAGCGAATGCCGCGGTCGCCTATATGCGCATCGTCAATCACAGCGCCGTCGACACGGAAATCAGCGCGATCTCCAGCAGCCGCTTCGGCGCCGCGGAAATCCACCTGAGCAGCATCGACAACGGCATTGCCAGCATGCGCAAGCTCGAGCGGCTGGCGGTGCCAGCCGGCGGCAGCATCGAATTCCGGCCCGGCAGCTACCATGTCATGCTGTTTCGGCCCGACCCGGACCTTGCCCCCGGACAGGAGGTATCGATCCGCCTCGAGTATGATGATAATAAGCAGGCAACGGCCTTCGCCATACTCGGGGAAGGCTTCTAGGAAACCGCCGGCAACACGGCGGCAACGAGCGCCGAGCGCAACGGACGGAGCATGAGCGGAACTTCAACAACAGGCAGCAAAAACCGCGATTGGGGTCAACGCCTGTTCGTGTTGCTGCAGTACTGCCTTCCCAAGTACGCGCTGACGGCCCTCGTCTACCGGCTGACCCGGATTCGCCACGTGGCCTTCAAGAACTGGATCATTCGCCAGTTTGTAAAGCTCTACGACGTGGCCATAGACGAGGTTGCCGGAGAGGTGCCCGACGACTTTGCCTGCTTCAATGACTTTTTCATTCGCGAGCTCGCACCCGGCGAACGCCAGCTGACCAGCGATTCCCGTGCTGTCGCCTGTCCCGTTGACGGCACCGTCAGCCAGGCAGGCAGGCTGCAGGCGGGCACGATATTGCAGGCAAAAGGACACAACTACACGCTGAAGTCCCTGCTCGCCACGGATGTGGAGGATGCTCGACAGTTTGCCGATGGCGTTTTTGCGACACTTTACCTGGCACCCTATAACTACCACCGCGTGCATGCGCCGCTCGACGGCACCCTCGTTTCACTGCATTACGTGCCCGGCACGCTGTTCAGTGTCAACCAGGCGACGGCGACGCACATTCCCGAGCTGTTTGCCCGCAATGAACGGCTGGTCTGCCGCTTCGAAACAGCCGCAGGACCGATGTTGCTGGTGTTTGTTGGCGCGCTCAACGTCGGCTCCATCAGCACGCCCTGGACCGGGGAAATCCGCCCCCGTCACCGCGGTCTCGTGGAATCCCTGCCCATCGACCAGTCAGCAGCTGGCAGCCGCGTGAAAATGGGGGACCTGCTGGGCTGGTTCAACATGGGATCCACGGTCATTGTCGTATTGCCGGACGCCGAATGGCATGACTCCCTGCGTCCCGGAAACACCGTTCGCATGGGCGAATCGATCGGCACGCTGCAATCGGGGGACGCGTGAGCCGGTCACGTGGCAGCGATGCCTGGCGGCCTTCCGCCACGATGCTGGCGCTCAAGCTGCGGGCCCGCATGCTGGCCAGTGCAAGAAATTACTTCGCCGCCCAAAACGTGCTCGAAGTTGAAACACCGATGCTGTCGCGCCATGCGGTCAGCGACATCAACATCGAAAGCATCGAAGCGCACCTCGAACTGGCGCCGGGGACCAGCTTCTATCTGCACACGTCGCCGGAATTCTGCATGAAGAGGCTGCTCGCGGCCGGCGCACCCGACATCTACCAGCTGGGCAAGGTATTCAGGGACGGTGAACGCGGCCATCGGCACCAGCCGGAGTTCACCCTTGCCGAGTGGTATCGCCATGGCTTCGGTCTCGAGCAGATCATCAACGACACGCTCGGCTTTATTCGTGAAGTGCTCGGGAATTCGGTGGTGCTTGGCCCCACCCGGCGAATCAGCTACCGGGAGGCCTTCGAGAATGCGCTCGGGATCGACCCCATCAGCGCCACGATCGAGGAGCTCGCGCCGTTGGCTACCGCAAGGCATCACCTCAATCCCGCGACCGATCGCGACAAGACCGATTGGCTCGACCTGCTGCTATGCCAGTCGGTCGCCCCGGCATTCGATCGCGATTGCCTCACCGTCTTGCATCACTACCCTGCCGAGCAGGCGGCCCTCGCCCGGGTCAACCCCGACGATCCGGCTGTCGCAGATCGCTTCGAGGTCTTTCGAGGCGACCTGGAACTGGCCAATGGTTACGTGGAACTCGGCGATGCCGCGGAACAGCGTGAACGCTGCAACCGCGACCAGGCGGCCCGTCAGACACTGGGTAAAACGATCCGCCCGCTCGACAGGGACTTTCTGGACGCCCTGCAGCATGGTCTGCCACCCTGCGCCGGTGTCGCCGTCGGCTTCGACCGGCTGGTCATGATAGCGGCGGGTGCGGACCACATCGGCAAGGTAACGAGTTTCATCTTCAACGCGGAACGCCACACATGAGCACAGCATCGACAGATTACAGACTGATCGCCAGCCAGATACGCGCCCTGCTCGAGGGAGAACGTGACAGCCTCGCGATGACGGCCAATTTTGTTGCCGTGCTTTACAACGCGCTTGTGAATATCAACTGGCTGGGAGTTTATGTGCTGCGCGGCGACGAACTCGTCCTCGGACCCTTCCAGGGCCAACCGGCCTG
>DATCZF010000233.1:0-6899 GCA_036526055.1 Woeseiaceae bacterium | reverse complement strand
ACCGCCGCCCGGCTGCCGGTTTCCCGTCTTCCAGAATTCGATCAGTGCCTCGGCCCACAGCCGACTGCTCGCTCCGGTCCCGGTGCCCGTGTACACGGCAATGTCGGTCTCAGCCAGGATCTTGCAGGTGGAACCACTGCCGCCACCGCGGCCCTTCCCACCCTTCGCCGCATAGGAGACATCAGGTGGGCACAGGCCGAAAGCGACCACGAACAGTCCCATAAGGGCTCCCTGCTTGATTGATGTCCGGTTATGCATGGCGTGCTCCAACCCTATTTCTTTGGCTCCTGACTATGCCAAAAGCCGAAGCCAAGAAAAATCGCCATTTGACATAAACAAGCCCGTAGAACGGATCCGGTTGCCAGTATCGCGGCCGAGTTTCGTATCGGTCGCCCGGTACACCTCGCCCATGCCACCCGCACCGATCTGGCCGGTGATCTCGTAGACACCTAGCTGTGTGCCTTCAGTGAGTGACACGCTTAGACTTTCCCCCGCTACGTGATAGTTAGGTCACGCGGTTCTTGTTCTTAGCGCCAGATTCTACTCGATCGGAGCCGATTCAGCGGTTTTGGCGATGGTCCGGAACGGGTCACTAGCAGTCGTTCACCTGATGATACCTGAATGTCTGCTTTCGGGTGGATAGCGGACATTCGAATCTGTGACGATTCCGTGCAGAAATTGTGGGCGTAAAACTGAGCATACTCGAAAAGCTCAGTTGACTCAGTTGGTTACTTTTTAGTGAATTAACTCTTGAAACCGGTGGTCACAGGACCACGGAAATCAAGCGGTTATACGAGTGCCCAACTCAGCGACTCCGCTTGGGAAGCTGATGTTCTACCATTGAACTACACCCGCTTTTCAGGGAATTGGCTCTCACTCGCGATCGGCTGAGCGCAAAAGTGACGGCACTCGGATTCTAAGCGATTCTGAGGCCAGGAGAGAAGAGTTCGCAGATAAATACCGCTGACCTGACTAACTTCTCACGATGCGAACCGCCCTCTACTGTACTGTGACCAAAATCGTGCATCTAACATACGGCGCGACTGTGCAACGCAACGCAGGAGAAGAAGTGATGAGCAAAGGACAGAAGAGCAACAAAGAGACCAAAAAAGTACCGGTCATGACGGCAAAAGAGAAAAAGACCGCGAAGAAAGCGAAGAAAAATCAAAGGAGACGCATCGGCGAGTAATTCGACTCGGCCTGTGCTGATTCTCGCTGTCAGGCAGCCGACAATCGGGATGCCTCGCGGTAGGAAACGACACTTTGACGGTCTTCGTCCCACAGGCAACACCGGAAGCAGTCACGTATGTCGCGAGGGCTGAGTGTCGTCGTCACGGGCGACTGCAGTTCCGGAATCGCGGCCATCACATCGGGCAGGCGGTAAAACGGTATGTGGACGTTAAGGTGATGGATGTGGTGGAAACCGATATTGCCGGTAAACCATTGCATGACTTTGTTGAGCCGCATGTAGCTGGACGATTCCATGGCGGCCCGATAGTAGGTCCATGCCTCCGTCGACAATATGTGCATGCGCTTGAAACTGTGTTGGGCAAAAAACAGGTAGCTGCCCAGCGCCGAGGCGATAAACATCGGCAGCAACACGACGAAGAACGCGGTACCGAAGCCTCCAAATATCCACAGTGTCGCTATCAGTGCTGCATGACCGCCAATCGCCAGCAAAGAATCCCAGTGTCGTGCCGGACTTTTCAGCAGCGGTAATAGTGTGATGCTGAAGAAGAAAATGGTTATGTAACCCGTCAGTACCGTGAGCGGATGTCGAGTAATGCGATAACTCGTTCTCGTGACCCAGGACGCTTTCCGCCACATCTGTGTCGTCATAATCGGGAAAGCGCCGATACTGGATGAGGAGATCTGGCCAACATGGCCATGATGATAATTGTGGCTCTGCTGCCAGGAACGCGGCGGTGTTAACGCCAGGGAAGAATACAGCCGGAACAGAATCCAGGCAGTGGGTGATCGCACCAGGATCGCGCGATGCATGTAGTCATGGTAGGTAATGAAAGCGCGTACCAACAACATGGCCGCAAGCAGGGAGAACAATAGTTGCAGCGGCCACCAAGGCGAGAGCCCGGCCCCGGCTAGCGCCGCCGCCAGCATCGCAAAGGTCGAGCCGACGTGCCACCAACTGCGCGTTACTGAATCCTCCGCGAAGGGCACGGTCGCTTTGATCAAATCTTTCCCGACACGCGGTCCGTTGCGCGCCTTGGCAAGATTTTCGCCGGATTTATGCGCTTGCCCGTACATCCTTCACTGTCGGATGGCGTTACCGTCGTCACTAATTATAGCGCCGTGGTGATGTCAGGGGCCCCAACATGCGTAAAAGTACTTATGTAAATGCTTACTCTTCCGCAGGCCGAAAATGCAGAGGGTCCCTCAAGTTCTGTAGTGCCCTGTAGTAATACATCGCAGTAGGAAGCTTGCCGAAAGTGGGTTGGCCAACACTGGCTGGGGGGCATGATCGCCGGGGTCGGCTTTACGATGGCGCTATTTATTGCGAATCTTTCCTTTGGCGAAGATCTAATAGACAGCGCCAAACTCGGCACCTTCCTGGCATCCACCATTTCCGCGCTGGCGGGATTTGCGCTGTTGACCTGGGTGACTGCAGACGGGAAGAGAGCCGTTCAGAACTCATAAATTTGCCGAAGAGCTATACGGGCAGAAGCAGACAGCCTTCACAACGCCCTGAAAACAGTCTCGATCGCGACCGGATGCGAAGCTAAACCTGAGCATACTCAGAAAGCTCGGTGGAATCAGTTCGTTACTTTCGGGTGACTTAACTCGTTGAAACCGGTGGTCACAGGACCACGGAAATCAAGCGGTTATTGATGTTGCCAACTCAGCCACTCCGATTGGGAAGCTGATGTTCTACCATTGAACTACACCCGCGAGGTGTTCGACTTCGCCTGGTGTACTGCGGGCGCCCCACAATCCCAGTAGCGTCGGTTAACCGGTCCGCGAAAGATTTGTCGCGTCAGAGACAACACCACTTGAGGCGCCACCGCCCTGCTTTATACTGGACGCTCGATCCATGAACGAAGCGGTTAACTGAAGCATCATGATTATTAGCCAAAAATTGCACATTACAGCGCTTGCGCTTATTGCCGGATGTTTGCTGGCGTCGTTTCCTGGCGCACAGCTGCACGCATTCGAGGATGAAACCGAGGGGCCGCCCATGATCACCGACTTTACGCCCGACACCCCCGACCTCGGGTGGTACACGCAGAACGACAACGTCATGGGAGGACGCAGCCAGGGCGGTTTCGAGCTTGCGCAAGGACAGCTGATTTTTGCTGGCAGCACGAACACCGACGGCGGCGGATTCAGCTCGATACGCACACAGCCAATGCAGCTCGATCTGTCGAGTTTCAACGGCATCAGGCTACGCGTAAAGGGCGACGGCCGTCGTTACACCTGGCAACTACAGACCGACGCGCGCTGGCAAGGCCGGCAAATAAGCTATTGGGCCGATTTCGACACGGTTGCCGGCGAGTGGATCACCGTAGACATACCCTTCGCCAATTTTTTTCCACAGTTTCGTGGCTTCAAGCTTGATGGGCCGCCATTTGACCCCGCAAAGACCCGGGAAATGGGCCTGTATATCTACGACAAGAAGGATGGCCCCTTCGAGCTTTACCTGGATAGTGTGAGCGCCTGGTAGGTCAGGCTTTTGACGCCCTGACAATACCCGTCTCAGTTGGTCTTAGTTTTGATCAGGCCTTCCCGTTAACCGGGAGACGGCGATGCCGGGCGATGATCGGCGCCACGAACGTTACCGCTGGTTCGCTGTTGCCACACTTTGTCGGCCGAGGACTGCCGACAACACAACCAGGATGGCGGCCACACAATACAGCGCAATCGCGCTGCCAATGACGAGCCTGAAGTCATCCGGTCGAACCAGCGCCGCGGCAAGCGCCGGCCCCACCACACTGCCGCTCGCCGTGAAAAATCCACCGACAACAATCACGGTGCCCCCAGGGTCCAGCCTCGCTTCGAACGCGTAAAAGAACGCCAGCCCGAACGCCCAGGTCATGCCGAGCGCAAACACGGCAGCAACAAAAGTTACGGGCCCGTTCTGCGCATACAGCATCATGTGGGCAACCACCGATACGGCAATCGCCGCAAGCAACGGACCCAGCTGTCCAAATCGATCGCCAATCCACACGACAAGAAGCGCGGCTGGTATTCCCAGCAGGGACGCGACCCCAAGCACCTCGCCAGTCTCTATAGTTGACAGGCCGAAACTGATACCGATTCTGTCCGCGTAGGTGTACTGCATGAAATTGGCGCTCTCATACAGGCCGATGCCAAGCATCGCCAGTATCGCCGCCGGCCTCATTAGTATGTGAACCTCGATTGCAGGTTCCGCGACAGCGCCTTCACGATGCACGACGGATTTTGCGAGCACCAGGGAACACAGTGCTGCGGCAGCCAGCCCGAGATACATTCCGACAACGCCGATATGCGGCAGCAAATAGGGCAATCCGTATAAGCCGATCGCACTGAGGCCAAACTGAAAGACCATGAAGACGCCGTAACCCTTCTCGGGGTTTACCGTAGCGGCAATCGATGCGACGACGGCGGCGTACACGACCGCGCCACTCAATCCGGACATGAAGCGCAGGGCGACGAACAGTTCGGCGGGCATGACGGCGACCAATGAAGCGAGTGCGTCAAAAATGGCGAGCGCGATCAATCCGCCCATTGCCAGTTTTGCCGGATCGAAATGACGAATCCGCAATCCAGTGGCAATGGCGCCAATTGCGCTTCCCGCAAAGCCGGCTGCCGCCAGCCACCCGGCTTCGGACTCGGTAAATGTCGCGTAGTCGATCAGCGCCCCGACCATCGCAGGCAGAATCAGCACAGGAAGTATCGCCACAGAGCCCAGGATGGACAGGCGAATGACGCGCAGTGTCTCGCTGCTCATAACTATCCCTTACCCTCGTGATTGCATCGCGCGACTACATCGTCGCCTCGACCATGCGACCAGATCGCAACGTATGCAGGCTGGATGGCTTCAATGCGCCATAGTATGTCAATAAAACCACGCGGGTCGATGTGACAGCGAGTTTTGGACTGCGGCTGACCCGGGCCAGACCGCAAAAAGGCAGGTAACTGTAAGTACTACGCAAGAGACAGCTGCTTGAAATCGCGGGCTCCCCTCGTAACAATGATTTGCCTACCCCGGGAGATAATATGCTCATCTTCATCACTGCCGTTGGCATCGTACTGGTCGCGTCCTTCCTGTGCTCAATCTTCGAATCCGTGCTGCTGTCGCTAACCCGACCACAGATCGAGATGACCGCAAACCGTCACGCCCATGCCGGGCGTTTACTCGCCGGCTTCAAGGACAACATCGACGTACCCATTGCCGCCATCCTCATTCTGAACACTGCAGCCCATACCATCGGTGCCGCCGTGGCAGGCGCCAGCTATGCCAACGTGTTCGATGCCAGCACGCTGTGGCTCTTCTCCATCCTGTTTACGCTCGCGGTGCTGTTGCTCACTGAGATCATTCCCAAGACGATCGGCGTCAGCTATGCGACAACGCTTGCCGTACCGGTGGCACATGGCATTCACCTGCTGACGATCGTGCTGCGGCCGCTCGTGGTCGTGAGCGAGGCGATCTCCCGTTCGCTGCGCCGTGACGAAGCGATACCAGTGACGTCACCCGAAGAAATCCGGCTGCTGGCCGCCCTCGGCAGGGCCCGCGGCGCCGTCGGCCCGAAGACTGCGGGGATCATCGTTGGCGCGACCCACCTGCGCCACCTGCATGCCGACGATGTGATGCTGCCCCGTGAAGAAGTTTATTTTCTCTCCGGCGAAATGGACCGGCAGGCGGCGCTGGCCATGGTTCGCGAATCGGGGCATAGCCGTTTCCCCTTCACCAGGACCGGCAGCCTGGATGACGTATCCGGTGTCGTGATGGCCAAGGAACTGCTGCACTGGTTGCTCGAGCATGAGGGATCAGACATTGAGTGGGACTCGCTGATCAAGGAGCCGCTGGTCGTTCCGACAAGCGCCACGCTGCCGCAAATGCTGAAGCATTACCAGGAGTCCCAGCGGCACCTGGCCATCGTCGTGGACGAATACGGCAGCGTGGAAGGTATTGTGTCGCTCGAGGACGTGCTGGAGGAAATCGTCGGTGACATTCGCGATGAGACGGACGTTGCCGTCAGCGATTTCCTGGAGCGCGACGACGGCACATTGGTCGTGCGCGGTTCCGTTGATATGCGCAAGCTGTCGGCAAAACTCGGTATCCACTGGGACCCGGAACTGAAGGTTGCGACGATCAGTGGCCTGGTCATCGAGATGCTCGAACGCATCCCGGAACCCGGCGAGTCGATTTCCTGGAAGGGCTACCGCATCGAAGTGCTCAGGGCTGACCGCCGCCGCATCAGGCTCCTCAGCATACGCAGGGAAACCGCATGAACTGCAAACTAAGCGTCGCTGGACGGTCGTCCGTGATCCTTGTCCGTCGACTCAAGTGGCCATCCCCGGAAGCGGTAAAAATGGGGCCTCGCCGTCTCCCTGCACTCAGGATTACATTCGTTAAAATGAAGTGGATATGCTGACTATCCATGTCCGGCCCATAATGGCTTCGGCCGGATAGACGCCTATCGGCATGTTGTTGACCGAATTGCCCATAAAAGCTTCGGAATGGACCAGGTCCGGCTCGGCATCGAACGCGTTCTCGAGGGTCAGGAACACACGCCATGTTTCCGCGTCATACGACAGGCTAAAGCTGTGCGTATTGAAACTGCCAAGCGAGTTCACACAGTAATCGGGGTAGCCACCATTCACGCGCTGTTCCTCTGTGTCCTGACCATCGCTGAAGTAGGTCACTCGATGGCTGATACCCCAATTTCCAAAACCCAGTC
>DATCZF010000232.1:0-4702 GCA_036526055.1 Woeseiaceae bacterium | reverse complement strand
CTTCAAGGTTTACCTCATTGACGAGGTCCACATGCTTTCCCGCAACTCCTTCAACGCGTTGTTGAAAACGCTGGAGGAGCCGCCGCCCCACGTCAAATTCCTGCTGGCGACGACGGATCCGCAAAAATTGCCGGTGACCGTGCTCTCGCGATGCCTGCAATTCAACCTCAAGAGACTGCCGCCCAGGCTGATCCAGGGACGACTCGAGCAGATCTGCAAAGCCGAAGCAGTTGACGCCGACAACGCGGCACTGGCGTTGCTGGCGCGCGCTGCTGACGGCAGTTTGCGAGATGCCTTAAGCCTCCTTGACCAGGCAATCGCATTCGGGTCCGGGACCGTGAAGGAAGCAGACGTAGCGCTCATGCTTGGCACAATCGATCAGCGCCATGTCGCCCGAATCCTGTATACTCTCGCGGACGACAATAGCCAGGCGCTGATGCAGGCAGTTGCAGAAATCGATGAACAGTTTCCGGACTATGGGCGACTGCTTGAAGATCTCGCCCGGACTCTCCAGCGCATTGCCGTTTACCAGGTTGTGGGCGCGTCGGATCTGGACGACGAGTTTGCCGAATGCGAAATTGAGAGACTCGCGGCCCGGCTGGATGCTGCGGATGTGCAATTGTTCTACCAGACGGCATTGACCGGAAAACGTGACCTTGGTCTTGCGCCAGACCCACGCAGTGGTATCGAGATGACCTTGCTGCGCATGCTTGCATTCAAACCAGCCGGCAGTGCCGGTCCCGCATCGGCTGGAGGCAATGTTGCCGCCAGACCCGCAGCCACAGGTACCGCAAAACAGCGCGCTGTAAAGCAGCCTGCAGCAAAGGCCCAGCCAGCCAGCCAGAAGGCCGCTGCCTGGCAGGATCCGGACTGGCACCTTCTGCTCGAGCAGTTGCCGGTATCCGGGGCAGTACGCTTGCTTGCCAGCAATTGCGTGTATGTTCGGCGCGACGGTAATACCATCATGCTATCGCTGGATGCGCGCTCTGAATCCTTGTTGACAAGGCAACGCTCGGAGTCTCTCGGCGAAGCGCTGGCAGCGCATTTTGGCGAGCCGCTCAAGGTGCAAATCGACGTCGGCGCCGTCGAGGAGTCGGAGACGCCGCTGCAACGGGAAAGCCGTCTGGACGATGAAAAATTATCGCAGGCGAGGGCATCACTGGAAAGCGACCCCAACGTCCAGACCCTTAAAGACATGTTTGGCGCGGAGTTAAAGCCAGACTCCGTCAAATCACTCAACTAATCGCGGAGACGTTTCAGGAGTAGCGTATGAAAGGTGGCATTGGCCAGCTGATGAAACAGGCCCAGCAAATGCAGGCCGACATGAAGAAGGCGCAGGAAGAACTGGCCTCATTAACGGTGACTGGCGAGTCTGGTGCAGGACTCGTAAAGATTGTCATGACCTGCCGTCACCAGGTGCAGTCACTTGCCATCGATGATTCGCTGCTGGCGGACGACAAGGACATGCTCGAAGATCTTGTCGTTGCTGCATTCAATGATGCCGTTCGCCGCGTCGAAGATACGATTAAAGACAAATTTTCGAATATGGCGGGTGGTTTCAGTTTGCCACCCGGCATGCAGTTACCGTTTTAGGCTGCCCAGGAGCATTCGAGCGTGTCCTATTCGCCACTACTGATGCGTCTGATCGACAGTCTGCGATGCATGCCCGGTATTGGTCAGAAATCGGCGCAAAGAATAGCTTTTCACTTGTTGGAAAGGGACCGGGAAGGTGCCAGCCTGATGGCGTCCGCGCTGCTGGACGCGGTTAAGGGTATTCGCCATTGCAGCCAGTGCCGCATGTTTGCAGAGGACGAGTTGTGCAGAATCTGTTCGACGCCTGGCCGCGAAGACTCGCTGTTATGTGCCGTAGAGTCGCCCGCAGACGTGATGGCCGTCGAGGATGCAACCGGATACCGCGGCCACTATTTCGTCCTCATGGGGCATTTATCGCCACTCGACGGGATTGGCCCCGCTGAACTCGGTCTCGATATTCTCGAGGCAAGGTTGGCAAGCGGTTCGGTCCAGGAACTGATTATTGCGACTAATCCGACCGTCGAAGGCGACGCCACCGCGCATTATCTGGCGGAGCTTGCGAGCAAGCATGAGGTGTCCGCAAGTCGCATTGCGCACGGCGTGCCGCTGGGTGGGGAACTGGAGTATGTTGATGGCGGGACCCTGTCGCACGCCTTTTCAGGGCGTCGCGTGGTCGGCCAGAGCGGAGAATACTGATGACAGATTGCCTGTTCTGCAGGATTGCGGCCGGCGAAATTGCTGCCGAGCTCGTATTCAAAAATGACGCGGTAGTCGCGTTTCGCGACATCAACCCGCAAGCGCCCACCCATATCCTGATCATTCCACGCCGGCACATAGCCACGATCAACGACATCGGTGAAAATGACCGTGAATTACTCGGAGAAATGTACCTGGTAGCAGCACAGCTAGCCAGGCAGGAAGGGTTTGCCGAAGACGGTTACCGCGTTACGATGAATTGTAACGAGGGCGCCGGACAAACCGTTTTCCATATTCATTTGCACCTGCTGGGAGGACGCAGGTTCGGCTGGCCGCCCGGCTAGTTCCCGGGCTTAATACCGGGCTTCCGAAAATTGACGCGTGAGCGTTAACAGGCGTCGAAAACTTCGATACCGGCGATCGCTGATCTGGCCGTCGTCAACTGCATCCTTGACGGCACAACCCGGTTCCTGCAAATGACGGCAGTTTGCGAAACGGCAATGTTGGCCCGCCAGGCTGATTTCGCGAAAGCCATGAACGACACTTTCCGGCTGTTCAATGGCGGGTGCAAAATCTCTCACACCCGGCGAATCAATCACCTTGCCGCCGCTGGGTAAAAACAGCATCGCCGAGTTCACCGTCGTGTGTTTTCCCTCGCCACTGCTGTCTGAGATGCTGGCGGTCTTGAGTCGAGCTTCACCAAGCAATCGGTTGATCATGCTGGACTTGCCGACGCCGGATTGACCAACAAGAATGGCTGTGTGCGCGGCGAGAAAGTCGCTGATCGGCTCCAGCTGTAACTCCTGCTTGGCGCTGCATTCAAATACCGCGTAGCCCAGGTCCCGATATTCTCCAAGTACTCGTCGGGATTGCTCATTCGGCGGTTCTATATCGATCTTGTTGAAAATAACGGCTGCGTGAGCCCCGATGAGTTCTGCAGCGCATAAATACCGGTCCGTGATGAACCAGTCGGGCTCGGGTTTTGCGCTGACAACAATGGCGAGGCATGACAGGTTCGCGGCGAGGACTTCGGGCCGGCCACGGCTGTCCGGCCGGGTCAACTCATTACTGCGTGGCAAGATGTCGGTAATGAGCAACTCTGGCTCGTTGTCGATGGGCCGGGAAATTACGCGGTCACCGCAGACAGGGCGCAGCCGCTTGCCTTTGACTCGCGCGAACTGATCCTTGCCATTCTCCAGTCGAAGCAGCATGCGGCGACTGAACGTTGCGATTACCAGCGCCTCACAATTACTGTCTTTGCCCATTCCGGATCGATATCGTCAGTTATTACACAGCCAGGAATCAACAGTATGCACCGCCATGAAGCGCCATGCATCCTGTTGGCCTGATACAATCAGCTAAATGGCACAGGCTGATATAGCTGGCGATCAAGTCTAGAAGAGGTAACGAGCAGGGTGAACACGGACACTATTGGCGATCCGGCGACTAACCTGGTCTGGATAGACCTGGAAATGACCGGTCTCGATACGGATAACGACCAGATTATTGAAATAGCGACGATTGTGACGGACAGCCAGCTGAACGAGTTGGCGGAAGGACCGGTTATTGCGATCCAGCAACCCAAAGCCGTGATGGACGGGATGGACGACTGGAATACGCGTCAGCATGGTAAGTCCGGGCTAACCGAGCGGGTGCTGGCCAGTGATACCAGCATGTCGATGGCTGAGGCGCGGACACTGGAATTTCTTGGTAAGTGGGTGAAACCGGGAGCCTCGCCGATATGCGGCAACAGCATTTGCCAGGATCGTCGCTTCCTGGCCAGGCAGATGCCGGAATTGGAGCGTTTTTTCCATTATCGAAACCTGGACGTCAGCACGCTGAAAATCCTGGTGGGCCTGTGGGCACCACAAATCGCGGCGGGCTTTACCAAGGAATCGGAACACCGCGCACTTGCCGATATTCGGGATTCCATCGCCGAGCTGACGTTTTATCGGTCGCAGCTGTTTGTCCCGGCTGCACAGCAGTCAGGCCCGGCCGAGTGAGGCCCAGCGCGCCGGCCTGCGAGAGAAATCGCGGGCCCATACTGACGGTTTTGCAGCAAGAATTGCCGGGCGCTCAAAAGCTGCTCGAAATCGGCTCGGGCACCGGAGAGCATGCTGTGTTTTGTGCTGCCCGAATGCCCGGGGTTACGTGGCAAACCAGTGACGTGGTCGCCAACCATGAGGGCATACAGCAGTGGCTTGATTGGGCAAATCTCGACAATGTTCTTCCACCCTTGTCGTGCGATACGCGCGTGCCGCCCGATTTGCAGCGCGCTTCTTACAGTGCGGTCTTTTCAGCCAATACCTCGCACATCATGGACAGGGATGCCGTCAGGGGCATGTTTGCCATCGTCGGCGACGTCCTCGAGGCGAATGGCGTCTTCATCCTGTATGGCCCGTTCAGGCAGGGCGGGCAATTTACCGGGCCTACTGACGAGTCATTTGACGCCGATCTGCAATCCAGGGATTCG
>DATCZF010000231.1:0-4049 GCA_036526055.1 Woeseiaceae bacterium | reverse complement strand
AATCCTGCAAGGCAAGTTCAAGCCTGGGGACGTTATCGAGGTGGGTGTCACGGAGGATCGGCTGGAGTTTCAGAACGCGGCCTGAGAGAATGCCGGCGGGGTGTTCTTAGAGACTTGATCAAAAGTCTTTATAATCAGTGTTTAAATGCCGACGTCGACCTGACTCTTTCCAGGTTTGCGGTCATCATGCGGAGTTAATGCATGCCAATTTACGAATACGCCTGCACGAGTTGCCAGCATATGCTGGATGCGTTGCAGAAAGTCTCTGATGAGCCATTGAAGGACTGCCCGGAATGCGGGCAGCCGGCGTTGAAGCGCCTGATATCGGCGCCACGTTTCCGGCTGAAAGGCCAGGGCTGGTACGAGACCGATTTCAAGACAGGAAGCAAACGCAACCTGAGTGGTGATGCCGGAACGTCGGCCAAGCCGGAGGCGGGCAAAACAGAGTCCACCGGCGACACCAAGAAAGTCGCAGAGTCCTGATTCGGGAAGAATGATGAAACGTTTACGCCGTTATCTTGTTGCAGGATTACTCGTCTGGCTGCCCCTGGCAGTCACCTTCTTCCTGATCAAGCTGCTCGTCGGGCTGCTCGACACGAGCCTGGTGCTGATTCCGGCGAAATACCGGCCTGAATGGCTGCTGGAAATACCGGGTCTCGGCATACTGCTGACGATCGGGGTCCTGCTGTTAACGGGCCTGCTGGCGGCGAATTTTGTCGGCCGCGGCATGGTGTCCTACTGGGAATCGCTGATGGAGAAGATTCCTGTCGTGCGGTCGGTCTATTCGGCGGCGCGCAATTTCGCGGAAATTGTTTTTTCGGACGGCGACCAGTCCTTCAAGAAGGTGCTGCTGATCGAATACCCGCGTAAAGGCGTCTACAGTCTTGCTTTCCAGACGGCAACGCGGCTCGGCGAGGTCCAGGGACGCACCGGCGAGGATGTCATATGCACTTTCGTGCCGACCACGCCCAACCCGACCTCGGGCTACATCATCATTTTGCCGCGCAAAGACGTCATCGAACTGGATATGGACGTCGACGAGGCCCTGAAAATGATCATCTCCCTGGGTGTCGTCGTGCCTCGATGGCGCTATGACCAGCTGGGTGAGCTGCCGTTGCAGATGCCACCGGACGACAACGGCGAGAAAAACGACGAATCCCGATAAAAACAAGGGGTTTGACAGCAATCCGCCTTGCGAATACCCCCCTCAGGTCGTACCATTCCGCCTCGTTTTTTGCGTGGCAAAATGCCGCACATAGAGAGTTGACATGCGCACCCATTATTGTGGACAAATTGAAGACAGCCTGATCGGCGAAACGGTCTCGGTAACCGGCTGGGTTCACCGCAGACGAGATCATGGCGGCGTAATCTTCATCGACCTGCGCGATCGCGAAGGCCTGTTGCAGGTCGTTTTCGATCCCGATCGCCCGGAAATCTTCGCGGATGCCGAGAGGCTGCGCGGCGAATACGTGCTGGCCGTCAAGGGCCGGGTACGGGCTCGTCCGGAAGGCACGGTCAATCCCAATATGCGCACCGGCACGGTTGAATTGCTGGCAGAGGAACTGGTGACGCTGAATAAATCAGCGACGCCGCCGTTTCATCATGACGAGCAGGCCAACGAGGAACTGCGCCTGCGTTACCGTTATCTCGACCTGCACCGCGAATCGATGTTGAAAAACCTGATGCTGAGGCATCGGGTGACCCGGGCCATGCGCAAGTACCTCGACGAACACGGTTTTGTCGACGTCGAAACGCCGATGCTGACGCGGGCCACTCCCGAAGGCGCGCGCGACTACATCGTGCCGAGCCGCACGCATCCCGGTAAGTTTTTCGCGTTGCCGCAGTCGCCACAGCTGTTCAAACAGTTGCTGATGATGTCCGGGCTGGATCGTTACTACCAGATTGTCCGCTGTTTTCGCGACGAGGACCTGCGCGCCGACCGGCAGCCGGAGTTTACCCAGCTCGATATCGAAATGAGTTTCGTGGACGAGGCCGCGGTCACCAGCACGATGGAAGAACTCGTACGGTCGCTGTTCAAGGACGTCATGGATATCGACCTGCCGAACCCGTTTCCGCGAATGAGCTACGAGGAAGCGATGCGCCGCTTCGGTTCCGATAAGCCCGACCTTCGCATACCGCTGGAACTGGTCGACGTGTCCGACCTGATGAAGGACGTGGAATTCAAGGTCTTCGCCGGTCCGGCGAATGATGAAAACGGTCGCGTTGCCGCGTTGCGCCTGCCGCAGGGCGGGCAGCTGAGCCGCAAGGAGATCGACGACTACACCGCTTTCGTCGGCCGTTACGGTGCGCGCGGTCTCGCCTATGTGAAAGTCAACGAAGTCGCCAGGGGCCGCGACGGCCTGCAGTCGCCGATCCTGAAGTTCCTGCCCGATGCGACCGTCGACACGATCCTCGAGCGGACCGGCGCCAAAGACGGCGACCTGATCTTCTTCGGCGCCGACAGTGCCCAGGTGGTCAATGACTCGCTGGGCGCGCTGCGCGTCAAGCTCGGCGAAGACCGCGGGCTGGTTGCCGAGGGCTGGGCTCCCCTGTGGGTCGTGGATTTCCCCATGTTCGAGTGGGATGCCCAGGCCAAGCGCTACGTTTCGTTGCATCACCCCTTCACCTCGCCGAAGCAGAATGATCCGGAGGCGCTGCGCGAGAAGCCGGGCAAGGCTGTGTCACGGGCTTACGACATGGTGCTCAACGGGTCGGAGATCGGCGGCGGCTCGATTCGTATTCATGACCAGGCCATGCAGTCGGCGGTGTTCGACCTGCTCGACATCAGCAAGGACGAGGCGGAAGAAAAATTCGGCTTCCTGCTGCGCGCGCTGGAGTTCGGATGCCCGCCGCACGGCGGCATCGCTTTCGGGCTGGACCGGCTGGTGATGCTGATGGCCGGGGCAGAGAGCATTCGCGACGTGATTGCTTTCCCGAAGACCCAGACGGCGAGCTGCCCGCTGACGAATGCGCCGGGCGAAGTATCCGCCCTGCAACTCAAGGAAACCGGTATACGGTTGCGTACGCCTCGCGGGGAAACCGGCTAGGCCACACTGAAAGCTGACCAGGATGCCTGCTGCGATGAAGGGTGGAACCGATACTGGCGTGCAAGCTGCCGTTCTGCCGGGCGCAGGCCCGGTGGCATTGCGTCGCCCGGAGTCGGTACTGGTTGTCGTTTACACGGCGAGCGCGGACGTCCTGTTGCTGAAGCGTCGCGAACCGTTTTCCTTCTGGCAGTCCATCACGGGAAGTCTGCAGCCGAGTGAGGATCACGGCTCTGCGGCCGCGCGCGAACTGTTCGAGGAAACCGGGCTGCGTGGCGAGCTGCTGGACACCGGTATTTGCCGCGAATTTCACATCGACCCGCGCTGGCAGCACAAGTATTCGCCCGGGATCTCAGTCAACCGCGAGCACGAATGGCGTCTGTGCCTTCCGGCGCGCGAGAACATTGCCATCTGTGATCGGGAACATTCGGACTATCAATGGGTCCCCATAGACAGAGCCATTGAAATCGTCTGGTCCTGGACCAATAAAGAAGCCCTGGAAGCGCTGCGCACCCAACTCTGATGACTAATCGCGAAACGATCATTTTTGTCCACGGTATCTGGATGCCGGGGGCGGAGATGACTTTGTTGCGGCGGCGCATGGCGCGGCTAGGCTACCGGACGCTGCAGTTCAGTTATCCCTCGGTGCGCCGCAGTCTCGACGGCAATGCGCTGGAGCTGCAGCGTTTCATCACCTCGCAACACCTTGAGCAGGCGCATGTTGTCGGCCACAGCCTCGGCGGTATTGTCAGCTTGCGGGCGTTTGCGATCAGTCCCTGGCTACCGCCAGGGCGCATTGTCTGTCTCGGTTCGCCGTTGTGCGGCAGTATCGCCGCAACACGCCTCGATCGATTTCGCCTGGGACGGCGCATTCTCGGCATGACAATTCACGAGGGCGTTATGCGCGTGCCCGCGGCGCAGTGGGCGCGGGGTGTCGTGAGCGATCGCGATGTCGGTGTGGTGGCGGGAACGACGCCGCTCGGCCTCGGACGCATCGTGACGCGA
>DATCZF010000230.1:0-15311 GCA_036526055.1 Woeseiaceae bacterium | reverse complement strand
GGGCGTTGGCCGGTCATCGTCGGTAACCCGGGTATCCGCGCCCGGTATGGCCACTAGGCTCGGGTCGGCGGCAAATCCCATCCCCAGCGAATTGGGATGTGTAGCAAATCCGGGCACCAGGCCACTGATCCATGTCTGGCCCTTGTCGCCCGACATGCCGTAGCCAATCCAGGCGTCTCCCTGTGCCGGTTTGTCGGCTGCGCGCAGGTCATTAAAGGCGCACATGATATGGCTGGGGTTGGTGGGCTGGACGATGCAGGAGGGTTCCTGCTGCTGTTTGAGCCCGTCATCCGGTATGTGATCGGGGTTGAGCGTCTTGCCGACGACGTTGGTGTTCTGACCCGGCGTAACGAATGTCTGCGCACTGGCAGAAGCAATCAGCAGCACATAGCTTGTGGCCGCAATTGCAACAAAAGAAATCACTCGCCCTATGATTCTACGTACACGTTCCATCCCTGCTCTCCCGGCCAGTGGCCTGCGGAAAAGTTTCACATTCATCGCTCGTGAATGCGTCGAAATTCCATTCTGTTTTTAGGGTGTAACGTGTTTGCAGGTGTACTACTAATTCCTTTTACGGATACCGAATCAACGCGCGAGCGCGCTGTAATCTATGCGGATTACAGCGTGGCCTGGCACTGATGGGCAGGGGCTTCCAACATTTTTTTGCGCCTTACATTCGCTTGTCGGCTCCCCCGACTCGACAAACGCTCCTCCAACAAACACGCTCTATCATAATTATAGGTGCCGCAAGGCACTTTTTGAGCGAGCGATCAGTATAGCCCAACTAAATGGAAGTTTTAATTCAAGATGCGAATTTTTTTGTGTTATGTCAGGTACAAACGAGAATTGGTCTTAGTCTAAGATAGCCTCGTTATTGCATCACGCCGGCACCAGGATCGCGCGCTGTTGCAGCTGGCCGGCATGGGCTTTTGCGAAGACCTCATTGATGGTTGCCAGGGGGTGCTGCCGGACGAAAGGCAGCATTCGTACCTTTTTTTCCAGGACGAGATCGAGCGCGCGCGGGTAGTAGCGCGGCAGGCAGCCCCAGTTGCCCAGCGCGCTGGCGTGGAAGGCCATCAGGTTTGCCAGGCGAACCTCGATCTTTTCCATCGTGAAGCCGACGACGGAAAGGCTGGCGCCGAAGGTCAGCAGGCCAAAGGCGTTGGCCTGGCCGGCCGCGGTGCCCGAGCACTCGAAGATTTTCCACTCGGTCTGGCGCAGCCCGTTGCTCTTCGCAAAATCACGAATGGCATCGCGTAATTCACGACCGCTGATCTCGCGCGCGTTAAAGGTAGCCGCAGCGCCAAAATCGCGCAGCGCCTCGAGCTTGGCGTCGTCGATGTCGATGGCCACGACCGCGGCGCCAAGCGCGTTGGCGATTTGCACTGCGTAGCCGCCAACCCCGCCCACGCCGATAACGATGGCGACGTCGCCCTCGCTGACGCCGGCCTGCATGATGGCCTGGTAAGGCGTGGTCACGGCATCCGCAACCACGCTGACGTCGGGCAGTGTGAGCCCCGCTGCCTTGAGCCGTTCCATGTCGATTTCGCACAGGCCGTAGGCCGGCACGTTGACGTGCGTGGCGAAGCCGCCATGCATGTCGATGCCGGGCGATTTCTGTTGCCGGCAGATCGTGCCGAGATCGCGCTGGCAGAGATCGCACTCGCCGCAGGGGATCACCGCAGGAATGATGACGTTATTTCCCAGCAGGGATTCCGCACCTGGGCCCGCGACGATCACGGTCCCGCTGATTTCATGGCCGAGAGTGAGCGGCAACGGATGACGCGTGCGCACGCCGTCGTAATAAAAGCCGAGGTCGGTGTGGCAGACACCACAGCCCGCCACTTCGACGAGAACCTCGCCACGTCCCGGCGAAGCCGGCTCGAACTCGGTGCGGACGAGAGGCTGATCGGGTGCCTCCATGACCCAGCGATGCGCTGTCATCTTCTTCTCCTGCCTAGTGATGGTTCCATTCGGGTTTGCGTTTCTCGAGAAATGCCGTCAATCCTTCAACGGCATCGTGGCTTTGCATCAGTTCATCGAGATAGAGCGTTTCGAGCGCGTTGAGTTTTTCCTCGAGGCGCCTGACGTAATCCTCGCGAACTGCTGTTACTGCGTAACGCAACGAGCTGGGACTTTTGCCGGCCAGGTGCTGGTCGAACCAGGCAAGCGCGGCGGCTACGGCGTCTTCATCCACCTGGTCCACGAGACCGATGCGCAGCGCCTCGGCAGCGTCGATGCTTGCGCCGGAGAACAGCAACTGCTCCGCACGTGCCTGGCCGATGCGCGGCGGCAACAGGCAGGAAGCGGCCGGGGCGAACACGGCAAGCTGAATTTCGGGCTGGCCGAGCATGGCGTTCGGCGTTGCAAAGATACGGTTGCCCGCGCAGGCGACTTCGAGTCCGCCACCGAGGCATTGCCCTTGAACGGCGACGAGGATCGGCACCGGAAAACCGGCCATGCGCAGGATCAGGCTATGCAGCTTGGCGAGCATTGCACGGCACTGGGCCGGCAGATGTTCCTCGACGCTGGCACCGAAACTGAAGTGCGGTCCCTCGGCCTCCAGCAGCACGCCGAGCAGGCGCTCGTTACCGAGGTTCTGGTCCAGGGCGTCATCGAGCGCGGTGATCATGGCCGCGTCAATAATGTTGGCCTTGGGCCGCGACAGCTTGAGGCGCAGCAACGTGCCGTCGCGATCGAGTTGTACATGCAGGGGAGAGTCATTCATCAACGGGCTCCCATCCTCATTCGGGTTATCAGTCGACCGCCGCCGGTGGATCCAGGTCTTCATCCCAGTCCATGGCCGGTGGCGGATAGTGTTCGAGCCATTCGCGAATCCAGACGACATGCTGCTTCTCGTCCGCGGCAAACTCGGCGGCGAGACGGCGGACGTCGTCGCTGCTCGTCTGGTTGGCTACTCGAGTGAAAAACAACTCGGCGCGCTGCTCCGCAGCCAGCGCGAGCTGCAGCGCATGATGCGGTTTCATCAGGTAATGAATTTCGTTGAGCTCTGCATTTTCCGGTGGCTCGAAACCGTCCCAGCGATACTCCCACGGCGCCCGCTCTTCGAGTTCCAGTCCGGCGGCATTCTCGCGAATCTTGCGCGCATGACGTCCCTCGAGCGCTGACATTTTTTCGAACAACGCGGCCACGTCGTGGTTGCCGCAGGAATGCATCTGCTCGGCGAGTTCCTTGTAGCTCTGCTCGGCCTCCAGCTCGATGACGAGAGCGTGCTGCAGAAGGTCCTCGACGGACAGGAAGGCGTTATTCGAGTTCGCCGTGCCATTCATACGCAAAACTCCTTTGCAAAATCTGTGTCGTTGCGGCGCTCGCTGGCGACCGCCTGTCGATAGGGTGCGCGTGCGCCTTTGTAGAGCACGCCGATGTTGAATCCGTCGTCAGTCATGACGCGCCGCGCCGCCTGCGCGGCATCGGCAGTTGGTGTCACCGGTGCCGGGTGCACCTGGTTTTTCCATTCTTTCTGGTCGGGCCGAAAGGTCACGCAGGGGCTCAGTATCTGTACGAACGAAAAGCCGGGATGCTCGATGGCCTCGACGATCAGCCTGGTGGTGCCATTGACGTCGCCCGAAAAACCGCGCGCCACAAAGTTGGCGCCTGATGCCAGCGCAATCACCAGCGGGTAAAACGGCGAAATTCCAGGACCGCCCGGCGCGAGCTTGCTGTCCCAGTCCGGATCCGTTGTTGGTGAGGGCTGACCCTTGGTCATGCCATACACCTCGTTGTCCATGACGATGTACGTCATGTCCACATTACGGCGGCAGGCATGCAACAGGTGGTTGCCGCCGATCGAAAATCCATCGCCATCGCCGCCGGCGCAAATCACGGTCAGGTCAGGACGCGCTACCTTGACGCCCGTGGCGAGTGGTAATGCCCGGCCATGCACGCCATGAAAACCATAGCTGTTGAGGTAGGCGGGAATGCTCGACGAGCAGCCGATACCGGAAACCACGGCAACTTTTTCGACTGGCAACGCAAGGTGCGCCAGCGCCTTGGAGATGCTGAGCAGCACGTGAAAGTCGCCGCAGCCCGGGCACCACACGGGCTTGTTCGCCGACTTGTAGTCGCTGGCCTTGAGTTTGCAGGCGGGCTCGCTCATGCGTCCCTCCAGCTACGCAGACGCGCAGCAATTTCGCCGGGCCGTAACGGAACAGGTCCCGACCGGTGAAAGGTCTGCACATCGCGCGGCAACTCGTAGTTGGCGCGAAGCAACTGGTAAAGCTGACCGCCATGGTTCTGTTCGATGACGATGATGCGATCGACATCGGCAATAGCGTGCGTGAAACGTTCCGGCTGCGCCGGCAGCAACAGGCGCGGTGCGATCAGCTTCAGCTCGATGCCTTCCGCACGCAGGCGAGTCAGCGCTTCGCGAACCGCGCAGGTCGTCGAGCCCCAGGTGATCACAGCGAGGTTGCTGTCGCCCTCGATGTCTGCCCAGTGGGCGCCGTAGTTGAAATGCGTCAGCTTGGCGGCGCGCTTCGTCGATTGCGCGAGGTGATCGGCGGCCGCGCTCGATGGCAGCGCCCGCGCACTGTGTTCGAGGCCATCCGCCGTGTACTGGCCGCCCGCGGTGCCCGGCAGCGTCACCGGCGAGATGCCGTCCGCCGTGATGGCGTAACGGCGATATTCGCCCTGCGAAGGATTCTCCGCGAGTTTCCGGCCGGCGATGAAAGCAAGGTCGGCGATGGGATCGGCCACCATGGTCGCCTGTCCGAGGAACTGGTCGGTGAGCACGATTGCCGGCGACTGCGTCGCCTCGGCGAGGTGCACCGCCCATTGTGTCGTGAAGGCGCAATCGGTGACCGAGTTGGCGGCGAGGACGAGATGTGGCGCATCGCCATGCAGGCCATAGACGGCTGCATTCAAATCGGCCTGTTCAGATTTGGTCGGAATGCCTGTCGACGGCCCGCCGCGCATCACGTTGACCACGACCACGGGAACCTCGGCCGCGACCGCGAGGCCGATGCCCTCGATCATCAACGAGAAACCGGGGCCCGACGTCGCAGTGAGCGACGGTATGCCGCCATAGGATGCGCCGATCGCCATGTTGATCGACGCGAGTTCGTCTTCGGCCTGCACCAGCGTGCCGCCGGCTTCGTGCAGACGCGGGGCGAGCCATTCGAGCAGTTCGGTCGCGGGGGTTATCGGATAGGCTGCGGCAAAGCGCACGCCGCCGCGCAGCGCGCCCAGGCCCGCAGCCTGGTTGCCGGAAATTCGCCAGCGCGTGCCGCTCTCCGCGGGCTCGAGTGCAACGTCGAACGGGATATCCGTGCCGAGCGCAAATCCCTGTTCCGCACAAGCGCGGCTTGCCGCGATTGCCCCGATCCCTTTTTCGCCTAGCTGGTCCTCGATCGCGGCAGCAACGCTGTCCGCCGGAATGCCGGCGATGGACGCGAGCAGTCCCAATGCGACCATGTTGGCCCGACCGCCATCGATACCTTCTGCGATTTCCGACAAATTGACGCTGGTCAGCGCCGCGCCCTGCGCGAGCAGCTCGGCGGGGATTTCCTCGTCGCTGGTATCGCTGATGACCAGCGAATCTTCCTCGAGGGGAAGCTCGTCGCGAAAGCGCTCGGCATGCAGCCAGTCGAGGCCGAGCAGGATATCGAAGTGATCGTTGAGACACGAAAGCGGTTCGCAGCCAATGCGGAGCAGGGCGGCCGCCTCGCCGCCGCGAATCTGTGGTCCGACTGCGCGGGTCATGATGCCGTAGTAGCCGGCTTTTGCGGCGGCTGCGAGCAGGATGTCGCCAGCCGTAATCACGCCGCTGCCGCCCTTGCCGACAAGGGCGATCGACAGTGAACGCGTCGGGCGTCGTTGCCGGGTCATGCGATTACCCCATCGAGGCCTTCGTTGACTATTATGGTAATATGGTACTAGAATACCGTAATACGATCAAATGCGTATTCACACCCTCACGTGGATGTCATAGAAACGGCTACAAGCCCTCGAAAGGACCACGTCAATGAATGCAGAAACACGAGGGAGCAACGCTCCCGAAACCCTGGTCGATTTTGATATCGCCCCGGAAAAAATTGTCCCCGGCGTGCTGTTTGAACGCCGCCCGGCGCGCTGTACTGAAGGCCACGTCATCGACGGCCTCTACAATGCCTGGATTACGCTGGATAACCCGAAGCAGCTCAACTCGTACACCAACGAAATGGTCAAGGGCGTCATCCTGGCGTTCCGCCGCGCGAGCGCCATGCGCGATGTCGTGACCGTCGTTTTCACCGGCAGCGGTGACCGGGCGTTTTGCTCGGGCGGTAACACCAAGGAGTACGCCGAGTATTTTGCCGGCAATCCGCAGGAATACCGCCAGTACATGCGCCTCTTCAACGACATGGTCTCGACGATTCTCGCCTGCGACAAACCGGTCATCTGCCGGGTCAACGGCATGCGTATCGGCGGTGGCCAGGAAATCGGCATGGCCTGTGATTTTTCGATCACGCAGGACCTCGCGCGCTTCGGCCAGGCGGGTCCAAAGCACGGCTCTGCGCCGATTGGCGGCGCAACGGATTTTCTTCCCGTCATGCTGGGCAACGAGCAGGCGATGATCTCCGGCACGTTGTGCGAACCCTGGTCCGCCCACAAGGCTTACCGCCTGGGTCTCGTCACCGACATCGTTCCGGCACTCAAGGTGGACGGCAAGTATGTCGCCAACCCGCTGGTGGAAACGCAGCAAATGGTGGATGAGTTCGGCCGCTTCGTGTACGGCGAATCCAAAACCGGCGACGCGCTAAAGGCCGGCAAGGACCTGCTGAAACAGGGCGAGGTTGATCTGTCGCTGCTGGATCAAACGATCGAACAGTTTTGCGCGAAGTTCGTGCGCATGTTCCCCGATTGCCTGACCAAGACCATCGAGGAGTTGCGCAAGCCGAAGCTCAAAGCGTGGAATGAGAACAAGGAAAATTCCCGTGCGTGGCTGGCGCTCAACATGATGACCGAGGCGCGCGCCGGTTTCCGTGCCTTCAACGAACCGGTCGACGGCAACCGCGAGATCGACTTTGTCGCTTTGCGCCGGGCGCTCGGTCACGGCGAGCCCTGGACGCCGGAACTCACCGAGAGCCTGTTGCCGGCGGCACAGGCGAAGGACTGAACGATCGCGAAAGCGCTTGGAATTAACAGGAGTACTGGTCAATGGCGCTGAAAATTAATGACAACTGCACGGCCTGCGATGCCTGCGAGCCGGTGTGTCCGAACGAGGCTATTACTGCCGGCGATCCGATTTACGTGATCGATCCGTTCAAATGCACGGAGTGTGTCGGCGAGGAAGACGAGCCGCAGTGCCAGCTCGTATGTCCCGAGGACGAGTGCATCGTGCAGCATCCGGATTTCGTGGAATCACGCGAAGAGCTCGAGCAAAAGCACGAGATGCTGCAAGGCTGAGACAATCGTTATGGCTGGCGCGACCGCCGCGTTGCGTCTTCGCCATAACGCAGCAATGTCTGCAACGTGATTGAATCAAGCGTTGCGCGAATCAGCGTATCGAGTTCGTCATTGACGGTATCGAGGCCGTTGATGATGATTTCCGCTTCGCCGCCGACGTTCTCGGGAATGTCGATGTTGGCCTCGAGCGATTCGAACTCCGAAATCACATCCCACAATGTCGTGCGCCTGACGTTGCCCGTAAAGCGGTAACCGCCGCCGACACCCCGCACCGATTCGATCAGTCCACAGCGCACCAGTGCGCGCATCACCTTGGCCAGGTGGTGCGTCGAAATGCCGTAGTGTTCGGCGATGTCCGCGGTGGAGTATTGCCGCCCGGGCTCGCTCGCCAGGTGCAAAACGGCATACAGTGCATAGCGGCTGGCTTTTTGCAGTTTCATCGTCGGCTCTGATTCCGCGTTGGTTTGCAGTGCAGTCTAATCGAGGTGGCGTTCCAGTTCGATATACGGGCCCGCGGCCAGTCCCTCGCCGCGAAAGAACGACAGGTTGACCTTGTCATCGCGTCGCACCATCGTGCGTATCGTCGTAATTCCCAGCGCGCTCATCTCCTCGCCAAGCGCGTCGAACAGCTGCGTGCCGATGCCGCGCTCGCGCAGCTGCGGGTTGACGTTGAGGGCGATTACCCAGCCGCAGGGCGGGGAGCCGAATTCCCAGGCGCGAATCTCACCGACGATGAACCCGGCAAGTTGACCGTCGCCGGCTTCGGCCACGAGAAAAAAACGCTCGTCCGCGGCGCTGTCACCGGAATAGCGCGTCAGGATATCGGTCCAGAAGGCGGCCTTGTTTTCCCCGGTCACGTGGTCATCGAGCGCCACAATGTCGTTGGCGTCGCGCAGGCTCGCCGGGCGTATGGTCACTGTAATGGCTTCCTGGTCCTGCCGGGGCATGTTCATAGCAAACGCCTTGTTCCTGTTGTTTTTAGCGCCACCCGTGACGGTATCGGCAGCGCTATCCTACCATCCCGCGGCGATTCGCCAACCGCCTGGCGCGCCTTGCGCTGAGCAACGACCATTACGGGCCATACTCGCGACGGGTTCGCAGCAAGCGCCGAGGGTGGGGCAGGTTGTCATAAAAAACAATTACTTAAACTAATACCCAGTCTCGTTGACTCAATATACGCAATTCGGTACGATTATACCACTTTATTCGCCACGGGGCGCCATCATGGCTCTGAGTGACATCGTCCAGCGCTGCCAGGATCTCTACGACGATCTGCGCTTCAGTTATGTCCGGGAGTGGAAGGCCGCGAAGCCCGGACGGCACGCGATCGGTTTCATGCCGGTTTACGTACCGAGGGAGCTCGTGCATGCCGCCGGCATGTTGCCCGTCGGCATCCTTGGTGGCGGCGACCAGCTCGACGTCATTCACGGCGACGCGTACTACCAGAGCTACATTTGCCGGATTCCACGCTCGACGATCGAGCTGGCGCTCACCGGCCGCCTTGACGATCTCGATGGCATGCTGTTTCCGAGCACCTGCGATGTCATTCGTAACCTGTCGGGCATGTGGCAGCTGAAGTTTGCCGACAAACTGATTCGGTATTTCGACGTGCCGCAGAATTTCGATCCAAAAGTCGGCGGCGTTTATTACGTGCATGAACTGCAGTCGCTGCGTGACGAGTTGGCGGAGCTTGCCGGGCGCGACATCAGCGACGACGACTTGCGTCATTCGATTGCCCTCTACAACGATAACCGCAAGGTCATTCGCGACCTGTACGACTACCGTTCCGCCGAGCCCTGGCAGGTGCCGATACATGAACTGTATTTGCTGATGCGCGCCGGCATGATCCTGCCGGTCGACGAGCACAGCGCCCTGCTGCGTGACTACATCGCCGCGGCACGCGAGCTTGACAGGCCCGTGCGCGACAATTGCCGCATCATCATGAATGGCCTGTTTTGCGAACAGCCGCCACTGAACCTGTTGAAGTCCATCGAACTTGCCGGCTGTTACGTCGTTGACGACGATTTCATGCTGGTGGCGCGCTGGCTGACCGACGACGTGCCGCTGGAGGGCGATCCACTGCTCAACCTGAGCGACGCTTTTCTCATGCGCTCCATGGAAACCTCCTGCAAGTTCGTGCCCAAACAGGCCGACAAGGGACGTTTCCTCGTCGAGGCCGTGCGGCGTCATCGCGCGGAAGGCGTTATTTTCGCAGCGCCGAGTTTCTGCGACCCGGCACTGCTGGACAGGCCGATGCTGCAGCGCGTGCTGACGGCTAACGGCATTCCCTACACGGCCTTCAAATTCGCGGAGAACTCGGGACAGATGCAACCGATCCGCGAACAGGCGGGCACTTTTGCGGATTCGATCAAGCTCTGGAGTGCAGCATGAATACGCCAGCGACGGCCAGCCCGGGTGTACAGAAAGAAAAATCCATGCTCCTGCAAAAGGCGATGATCAGCGCGAATTACGACGCGCTGGCGACGGCGCACGAGCAGGGCAAAAAAGTTTCCTCGACTTTCGTGCCCGGCAACCTCAACGAGTTGCTGATGTGTTTCGACATGGTGCGCAACCTGCCCGAGATCAATGCGCTGCAGGCCGGCATGCGCAAGCAGACCGGCGCTTTCATCATGGAGGCGGAACGCTCCGGCCACTCCGAAGACGTCTGCACTTACGTCAAGAGCGACCTGGGAATGATGGCGCGCGGCTCGATCGGGCCGAGCGGCCAGCCGCTGCCGACGCCGGACCTGTTGCTGCTGTCGTACACCGGCTGTTTCACGTTCATGAAATGGTTTGAGCTTGTCCGCGACCAGTACAACTGCGAAACCGCCATGCTGCACGTTCCCTACCAGGCGGATGGCGCGATTACCGAGAACATGCGCCAGTACGTCGTCATGCAGCTCAGGGAACACGTCATTCCGACACTCGAGCGAGTCAGCGGAATCAAGTTCGATATCGACAGGCTGCGCGAGTACCTCGCGGAGTCCGCCCGCGCAGAAGAAGACCTGGTGTGGGTGCTCGAGTCGGCGCGCAACCGGCCCTCGCCGATTGACGCCTACTTCGGTGGCGTCTATTACTGCGGGCCGATTTTCACGGCATTTCGCGGCGCCCCGGAAACGACCGAGTATTACCGGGAGGTTCGCAAGGAAATCCAGGAACGCATCGACCAGGGCCTCGGCCCGGTGACCCCCGAGGGCGTGCTGGAGGACGAACGCGTCCGCCTGGTCGTCGAAGGGCCGCCCAACTGGACGCATTTCCGCGACTTCTGGAAGATGTTCTACGACGAGGGCGCCGTCGTTGTCGCCAGTTCCTATACCAAGGTTGGCGGCGTTTACGATTACGGCTTTCGCCATGATCCGTCGAAGCCGCTGGAAACCCTGGCCGACTACTGCCTGGGCTGTTACACGAACCATAGCCTGCCGGCGCGCGTCAACATGCTCTGCGATTACATGGACAAGTACAGCGCCGACGGTTTTCTCGTTAACTCGATCAAGAGCTGCAACAGTTTTTCGGCCGGCCAGCTGCTGATGCTGCGCGAGATCGAGGAGCGTACCGGCAAACCGGCCGGTTTCATCGAGACCGACCTGGTCGATCCGCGCTACTTCTCGCCGGCGAATGTGAAAAACCGCCTGGAAAGCTATTTCCAGATGCTCGCGCAGAAGAAATCGCGCCACGGGGTAGCCGCATGAAGTGTTACATCGGTATCGACCTGGGGTCGACGACGACCAAGGCGATCGTGCTTGGTGCCGACGAAACCATTCTTGGCCGGGGCATTACCAATTCGCGCTCGAACTACTCGATTGCCGCGGAGGTTGCCAAGCGTGAGGCTTTCGTCGACACGCGTTTCTTCCTGTTTCACCGGCAGATTGCGGACAACCCCGCGCTGGCCGGAAAGATCGATGATTTCCTCACCAACTTTGAACAGGATTTTCGTCTCGAGCAGTTCCTGGAGCAGCTTGTCGACCTCGAGACAACCTGCGCGGCGAATGCCGATCGCGAACGCTATGGCGAGCAGACGGACGACATTCGCGCCATGTTGCGCGACGTATTTGCCAGGCTGCGCGACGAGGCGCCCGACCTGTTCGGCCCCGGCTCCAGGCGCAAGTCGGATTTCTTTCGTGACATTGCCGGGTCGCGCTACACGCTGGCCTGCGAGGCTGTCAGTAAAAACTCGCCGCTCAACTTCGATGTGCTGCTGAATATCTTCGACCGCTCGATCATCGACGTCGAAAACAAGGTCAGCGACGACGCGGACGAAGCGAAGTTCATGAGCGCACTGGACCGCAGCTGCCGCCGCTCGGCGACACTGCTGAGCATTGCCGCGGACTTGCGCCAGCCCCTGCAAAGCGTGCTGCAGACCGAGCTCGAGGAAACCTACGTGATCGGTACCGGTTACGGCCGCGCCACCCTGCCGTTTTCCAGGGAACACATACGCTCGGAAATCCTCTGTCATGGCCTCGGCGCGCACATCATGTATCCCAGGACCACCACCGTGCTCGACATCGGCGGCCAGGATACGAAGGCGATCCAGGTCGATGCCCACGGGATCGTCGAAAGCTTCCAGATGAACGACCGCTGTGCCGCCGGCTGCGGCCGCTACCTCGGCTATATCGCCGACGAAATGAACCTCGGCCTGCACGAGCTCGGCCCGATGGCGATGGAGTCGACACGCAAGGTACGCATCAATTCGACCTGCACGGTGTTCGCCGGCGCGGAATTGCGCGACCGGCTGTCGATGGGCGAAAAGCGCGAAGACATCGTGCAGGGTCTGCATCGCGCAATCATCCTGCGGGCGATGTCGATCCTGTCGCGCTCGGGCGGCGTGCATGACCAGTTTACGTTTACCGGCGGAGTGGCCAAGAACGAGGCCGCGGTGCAGGTGCTGAAAGAGCTGGTTTACGAGAACTACGGCGAGCTGACGATGAACGTCGACCCCGATTCCATTTACACCGGCGCGCTCGGGGCGGCGACGTTCGCGCAGCGCGTTGTCGAGCACTGAGACGAGGAGGCGGCCATGACACGAGCAGCAGGAATCGATCTCGGTACCGGCGCAATCAAGATCGCAATATTCGACGTCGTCGATGGCGAGCCGACGTGGCTGGGCAAGCATGCGAGCCGCATTCGGCGTCGTGACCCGCTGCTGCTGGCGCGCGAGGGATTCGAGACGCTGCTCGATGAGCTCGGCATCGAAGAGAGCAGCATCGATTACGTGGCGACCACGGGCGACGGCGAGAACATTCCGTTTCGCACCGGCCACTTCTATTCAATGACCACGCATGCGCGTGGCGCGACTTTCCTGGTTCCCGGTGTCGAGGCCGTCATCGACATCGGTGCATTGCATGGCCGTGCGATCAGCACCGACCCGCGTGGCAAGGTGCTTACCTATCGCATGACCAGCCAGTGTGCGTCGGGCTCCGGCCAGTTTCTCGAGAACATTGCCCGCTACCTCGGCGTGTCGCTGGAAGAGGTTGGCGAAATTTCCCTGCAGGCTGACAACCCGGAAACCGTCAGCAGCATTTGCGCGGTCCTTGCCGAAACGGATGTCATCAACATGATTTCCCGCGGCATTACCACGGCGAATATCCTCAAGGGCATTCACCTGGCAATGGCGAGCCGCCTGGTCAAGTTACTCAAATCGATCAAGGCGCGCGACGGCAGGGCACTGCTTACCGGCGGTCTGGCTACCGACATCGGCCTGGTTGCGGCGATGAAAGAGCAGGTCATCGAGCAGAAGCTCGACGTCAGCATCGAGGGGCATGCAGATTCGATTTATGCCGGGGCGATCGGCGCGGCACTGTGGGGCGCGTTCCGCCACGACAAGCTGACCGGTGCCGCACATGGCAACGCGGCCGCGAGCCTCGACGCCTTCGACGCCAGCGCACCTTTTGCCCAGGCGGAGGTTTCGCAGGAACCCTCCGGCTGCCCACTGACCGGTGATGATGCAGAGCGTGCTCGGCCCTGTCCCGCGACCGGAACCTCGCCCCTTCGGCGTTGATCCATGTCATGGCGCGGCGCGCTTGTCGCCGCGATCATTGACACCTTTCGAATGACGGGAAAATGCCATGCAGACGACCGAAATCCTGATGCGGGAACACCGCCTGATCGAACGCGTACTCTCGAGCCTGGAGGACGGCGCGCAGCGCCTTCATTCCGGTGATGCCGTTGACCCGCAGTTCTTTGTCGATGCCGCCGAATTCGTAAGCGGTTACGCTGATTCCTGCCACCATGGCAAGGAAGAGGACATCCTGTTTCGCGAAATGCAGCAGCAACTGGGCATGGATGGCATGGGGCCGGTCGACATGATGTTGCGAGAGCACGATATGGGGCGGCGCTACACCGCCGATTTTCGCTCCGCGGCCGTGCGGATGCAGCAAGGTGATCGCAAGGCGCAGGCCGAGGTCGTCGAAAACGCACTGGCATATGTCGACTTGCTGCGCGAGCACATCCTCAAGGAAGACGAGATACTCTACCCGATGGCCGAGCAGTTCCTGGTGCCAGTGATTCAGCAGCGCATCGACGAACTCGTTACGCAAGCCGACGAGAGAGACGAACAGTCAGGTCTTTGCGAACGCTATCGGCGTCTCGCTGACGATTTGCAGCGCGCCATGGCATAGTGCGATGCGCGGTCAGTCACTGCTGACCTGCCGCTCCGCTATCCACGCGTTAATCGAATCCCTTAACATCGGCAGCGACACCTGGCCGTGCGTCAGGATGCGGTCGTGAAACTCCCGAATGTCGAATTCAGCGCCGAGCGCCGTTTGCGCCCTGGCCCGCAGACGCTGGATTTCCAGGCTTCCGAGCAGGTAGGAGGTCGCCTGGCCCGGGACCGCGATATAGCGGTCGATTTCGCCGGATGCCGCGTCGATGCCCTCCGTCGTGTGTTCCATCATGTACTGGATCGCTTCATCCCTGGACCAGCCCATGACATGCAGCCCGGGATCGATCACGAGCCGGGCGGCACGATACGCTTCGTTCGACAGCATGCCGAGCCGGTCGAGGTCGCTGCTGTATAGCCCGATTTCGTCCGCCAGCCGCTCGGCATACAGGCCCCAGCCCTCGGAATAACCGGACACGTACACGTAACGCTGCACCGGGTGCAGCCCCGGGCTGTTGAGCGCGACAATATTTTGCAGGTGATGTCCCGGGTAGCTTTCATGAAAGGCGGTCGCTTCAACGCCGGCTTTGCTGATGCCGCGCGGGTTGTAGGTGCCAACCCGGTAAATGGAAGGCTGGCTGCCGTCGCTCGAGCCGGCCGAGTAATAGCCGCCACCGGAGTCTTTTTCATAGGCCGGGGAAGGCACTATCTGCAGCGCCACGTCCGGCAGGAATCCGAAAAACGCATCCATCTGCCGTGCTGCCCGTTCGACCGCCGCGCGCACATAGTCAAGCATCTCCGCCTCGCTGCCAAACGTGTAGCGTTCGTCGATGCGCAGCTGGCTGAGCAGTCCGCTGACATCGCTCGTGCCAAAAGAGCGCTGCGCAATCTGCAGCATTTCCGCCTGGATACGCGCCATCTCGGAAAGCCCCTTGCGGTGAATGTCCTCCGGGCTCATGCCGAGCGTGGACCAGTAACGTATCGCGTTCTCGTAGCACTCCCGGCCGCCCGGGTTGGCGGCAACACCCACAGCCTGCCTGCCGACATAGTCCTTCGCGAGGAACTTGCGGTAATCGCGCAGCGCCGGTAACAGGCGCTTGTCGTAAATGCTGCGCCATTGTTCGGCGAAGGCCGCATCGCCGGAGCGCTGCGCCGGCGAGTAGTACGGCGATTCTTCAATGGGCAGCGCAATCAGCGCATCCATCTGCAAAATAACGGCCTGCACGTTGGAATTCGCGGCCCGGTAGTCATTGCGCATGCCCTCCAGCAACAAGCCCCGCTGATCCTTGACGACCCTGACAAGATCCTCCAG
>DATCZF010000229.1:0-2939 GCA_036526055.1 Woeseiaceae bacterium | reverse complement strand
CCACTACCCGCATGCACGACCGTTCCCTTTGCGGCGGCGCGAACCGGCTGCCCCTTGGATCCGGCAATCAGCAGGCCCGTATCCAGGCCATTTCTGCCACCAAAAACGCTCACCACGTTGCCGCTCGTGGGCCATTGCCATCGCGGCGGCGGTTGACTTGGAATTGACGGCAACGGCTTCGGTTTGGTGCTCGCCGATTGCGGCCGCTGGCCGCTTTTTGCCGTCGCGCTCGACGCGACCGGCTTCAGCCAGATCACCTGCCCCGGATAAATCAGCGAACCGTCGCCAAGGCCGTTCCAGCGCGCCAGCTCCGTGGGATCCTTGCTGTAGCGCCAGGCGATCGAGAACAGCGTCTCTCCCTGGCGCACGACGTGCCTGTCACCATAGCTGTCCCAACGCACTGCCGCGCCGCCACAACCGGCCAGAAGCATGACCACCAGCATGACAGTGGCAAGGCGGTAACGTGGCAGGGTTACTGGTTGCCGAGCGTGGCGGGCCATCAATCGACTCAATTCCCGAGCAGGTAGACCAGCGCGAGCAAAACGGCTGCGACAGCGACTATCCAGCCGATGATGTCGACGTAGCGGCGCAGGCCTGCTTCCAGCTTTTCGCCGCCCAGCACGACCAGCCCGGCAACCAGGAAAAAGCGGCCAGCCCGTCCCAGTGCGGAGGCGAGTACGAACCCCGGGAAATTGAGGACTGCTGCGCCCGCTGCGATCGTGAAGATTTTATAGGGTATCGGTGAAAAGCCGGCCACGATGACCGCCCAAAACCCCCACTCTCCGAACCATTCATGCACGCGCAAATAGGCTGGCCAGTAACCCGCCGTGCGCAACCAGGGCTCGACGGCTTCAATCACGAAGAAACCGATCAGGTAACCGGCGATACCGCCGAGTACCGACATTACGGTGGTAATGGCGGCGTACTGCCAGGCCCTGCTGCGTTTCGCCAGGCACATGGGCAGCAACATCACATCCGGCGGTATCGGAAAGAACGACGATTCGGCAAAACTCAGTGCGGCAAGGTAATAGCCGGCATAGCGGTGCCTCGCCCACGCCAGGACGCGATCATAGAGGCGACCAAAAATTCTCATGTCGATTCGTTCTCCATGCCGTGCCTTCGGAAACGACGTGCGCTCACTGCCGAGTACCAGTCTAGCTGTCGGCCACCAGGGGCACAAAACTGACCGGGCCCAGCGATGATTGTTCAAAATGGTCGTTCTTTCTCTCGACCAGCAGCAGTTCCTGTTTGCGACTGGGCCCCACCGGTATTATCAGGCGTCCCCCGGGCGCCAGCTGCTCCATCAGTTTCAGCGGAATTTCCGCGGGTGCCGCAGCGACAATAATGCCGTCGTAAGGCGCGTACTTGGGCCAGCCTTGCCAGCCGTCGCCATGCCGGAACCTGACATTGTAAATGTCCAGCTGTCGCAGTCGCGGACGGGTCTTGCGCAGCAATTCAGGAATGCGCTCAACGGTATAGATTTCTTTCACCAGCGGCGACAGCACTGCGGTCTGGTAGCCACAGCCGGTGCCGATCTCCAGTACTTTGCCGCCCTGAAAGCCGTCCAGTAACGCTTCGGTCATGCGGGCAACTACAAATGGCTGGCTGATGGTCTGGCCCAACCCTATGGGCAACGCGGTGTCTTCGTAGGCGCGGCTCGCGAGCGCTTCGTCGACAAACAGATGCCGCGGAACATTGCGAATTTGTTCGAGCACGGCCTCGGACCGGATGCCCTGCTCCTGCAGACGCAGAACCAGTCGATCCCGGGTTCGCGCCGACGTCATGCCTATGCCCGCAATACCGTTGCGTGAATTGGTCATTGCTGCAGCCACGCATCCAGGCGAGGCAGCGCCTCATGACGCGTCAAATCGACCTTGAGAGGCGAGACCGACACCATGCCCTGCTTGATGGCATGAAAATCCGTACCCTCGCCGGCGTCCTGGCCGGGCCCGGCCGGACCTATCCAGTATATTGTCTGGTTTTGCGGATCCTGCGCCTTGATGACCGGCTCGGAACGATGCCGGAAACCCAGCCGCGTCGATCGCATTCCCCTGATCTCCGAAAGCGGCAGGTCCGGTACATTCACACTCAAAATAACATCGCGGGGCAAGGGGTCGGCCTGCAGGCGCTTGACCAGGTCACACGCCACGCTGGCTGCGGTATCGAAGTGGCTGGCGCCCACACCCACAAGCGAAACGGCGATGGCGGGGAAACCCAGGTAGCGGCCTTCCATCGCCGCGGCAACGGTACCCGAGTAGATGACGTCATCTCCCAGGTTGGCGCCGTGGTTGATGCCCGCGACCACGATATCCGGCTCATAATCAAGAAAGCCCGACAAGGCCAGGTGTACGCAATCTGACGGCGTGCCGTTCACGAAATAGCGACTATCTGATACCTTCGTCACACGCAACGGCGAATGCACGGTGAGTGAGTTGCTGGCGGCGCTGCGATTGCGATCCGGCGCGATGACGACAACGTCGGCGATTTCAGCCAGCGCTTCCGCCAGCACCCGGATCCCTGTGGCCAGATATCCATCGTCATTGCTTATTAGAATTTTCATTTTTTTCGACGACTGAATTGGCTGCGCTCGATGCGCTCACTATACTGAATGTTCGCAGATCACCAAAGCCCTGTTCGCGGATTCTACTTCATGGCCAAAACGCCGAGCAAAAATTACCGACATAAGGAAGCAAGCTCCCGCTCGGGTAAAGGCCTGAGCGACGAGGAAGCCGAACTGTTTCGGGCTACAGTCAACGACGTCAGGCCCTTAGGCAGGGACACGATTGAGCCGCCTGTTCGAAAACCGCGTCCGCGGGCGCGCTTTCGCCAGGAAGACGAAAAAGCAGTACTTGCCGAGAGCCTCAGCGGCTCCATCGATATCACGGAAATGAACGGCGGAGATTTTCTGCGCTTTCAACGCAGCTCGGTGAGTCACAGGA
>DATCZF010000228.1:0-5558 GCA_036526055.1 Woeseiaceae bacterium | reverse complement strand
CGCCGCGTTAATGGGTGCGCTACTGGGACTCGGGGGACTGGCAAGCAGCAGCGAGCTGGTTGTCATGCGCACAGCCGGGTTATCCGTCTGGCGCCTGGCAGGATCGGTGGCGATCTCCGGCGTCGTTCTGATGATCGTGATGTTCCTCGTTGGCGAGTTTATCGGTCCGCCACTCGACTACTTCGCGAGGACAATGCGCAGTGAAACGAAACTCGAGCAGAGCGACATGCGAACCGGCGTCGCCGCATGGGTTAAGGACGGGCCTGTGATCATCAATCTCGAGCGCATCAATAGCGACTTCGAGTTTGGCGGCATTCACCTGTTTCGTTTCGCCGCGGACGGCTCGCTGGAATCGATTGCCAGGGCCGAGAATTCCGGCATCGACAAGGATGATCAGTGGGTGCTCGAGAGTTTTCGTGAAACCCGGTTCGACAATGATGGCGTTCAGGTTGTCGAGTCATCACGGGCGGTCGCGAGCTTCGAACTTGATTCCGAATTACTCGGCGTAGCCATGGTCAAACCGGTCAGTTTGTCGGGCAGGGGCCTGGTTGCTTATATCCGCTACCTGCGAAAGAACAATCTCAGTGCCGAGCGTTATGAATCGGAATTATGGTCACGGGTTGCCTCTACGGCGACCGTGGTCATCATGCCTGTACTCGCGCTGGCCTTTGTGTTCGGCCCGTTGCGCAGTGCCGGTTCCGGCGGCCGCCTGATGGTCGGCGTATTGATCGGTCTGGGGTATTTTCTCGCCAGTCGCATGCTGTCGAGTTCCGGACAGGTATTCGATCTGAATCCGGCACTGGTTATCTGGTTTCCGACCATTGCCCTGATGCTGATTGCGGGATTTGCCTTGCGCCGCGTGACCTAGCTGCCGGATTTGGGGTAGTACATCAGCCGAGTGCCGGACAGGCGATCGTGCCAGGCAAGCTTTTCTGCATCCCATAATTGCCACCAGAAGCCCAGTCCGAGTGGCAGCAATGACAGGATCGCGCCGAAAAAACGCACGCTGGCCTGCGACCATGAAGGCTCTCCGCCGGTCAATCGTTCGAGCTTGAGTCCCCAGGATTGCATGCCCAGCGTTCTGCCTCGATAACTCCAGAAGCCGACGAAAAACAGGTAGGCGATCGCCAGCATGGTGAGTTGATGCGGCAGGAAATTGGCCGGCACGAATTCGCCCTGAAAAGCGATGACGAAGGGCACGGTACCCACGCATAGCAGTGCGAAGACCAGCAGCAAGTCATACAGCATCGAGCCAAGTCGGCGCAGCAGGCTTGCTGGAACCGCGCGCAGCTCCTGACGATCAGCGCTTGCGCTCATAACGCCGCGATCCACTCAGCCATTTTTTTGCGCATGGCGCGATCCGGCATCGCCCCGAAACCGGCACCGAGGTTATCGAGCATGTGCTGGGGCTTCGTGGTCGCCGGAATCACGCAGGTCACCGCCGGATGGCTAACGATGAACTTGAGGAAGAATTGTCCCCAGCTTTGCGCCTCGAATTCCGCCGCCCAGCCTGGCAGCGGTGTATTGCGTACCGTTCTGAAAAGGGCGCCTTTCACGAAGGGCCGATTGACCAGTATTGCGATGCCAAGTTCTTCTGCCAGCGGCAGCAGTGTTTCTTCTGCTTCGGGCTCGCCGAGTGAATAATTGAGCTGCACAAAGTCCGGCCGGTTGCGACGCATCAGTTCGGCTAACTCTTTGAACGCGCTTTGCCTTGAGGTCGTGACCCCGTTGTAGCGAAGTCGCCCCTCTTCCTGCCAGCGCCGAATGGTCGCAAACTGCGTGTCGAAGTCGCGCAGGTTGTGCACCTGCATGAGATCGATGGAATCAGTGCCCAGCAACTCCATTGATCGACCCATCTGTCGTTCGCCGGCAGTTCGTCCGTTGGTCCAGACCTTGGTTGCAATGAACGAGGACTGACGCCGATCACTGTCCTGCAGTACGGCGCCAAGCATTGCCTCGGCATTGCCATACATCGGCGACGTATCAATCAGTCGGCCGCCCTTGCCAATCAGCAGGTCGACTATGCTGCGCCGCGTAGTGATTTCGGTCTCGTCCAGGGGGACATCGAAAGTTCGCGCCGTGCCCAGACCGATCACGGGAATGGTCTCCGTGGTCCCGGGAATGGCCCGCGACAGCATGGGCTGTTCCGCGGCGAGGACCGAAGAGGGCAAAATTCCCGCGGCAACCAGGGACTGGAGCACTCGCCTGCGCGAAATCGTAAAGTCGTCTGTCATGCCGATTCCTTGAGAGTTTTCTCGTGGTATTTCTTCTTATAGGCACGCCCCAGCCAGATCGCCAGAATGACCCAGAGAGCGGCAACGGGCACCAGCAGCAATGCGACCGTACTCAGCCCGAGCACGGAGAGGTGCTTGATCAGCCAGGCACCGGTCACATCACCGGCGCGGTACACGACCGTGTCCATGAAATTCTTGGCCTTGTATTTTGATTCCGCCGGAAGAACGGTAAACAGCATTTCACTGGCAGGCTTGGTAAAGCCGAAGGTGACACCGCGGCGGAGCGCATTGAATACGACAACAAACAACAGTGCCGGATTAGCTGCGAGCAGGGAAAAACCAATCACGGAGACGACGGGCAGAATAGCCAGTGCGGCGCCGACGCCAAACTTGCGCACGACATGCCTTGCCAGGAAAAGTTGCCCGATCAGCGACAGGATATTCGAGGTGAAGTCGAGGATTGAAAAGATGCGCGTCTGAAAATCGATCCCCTCGATCGACTGGCTTACCAGTTCCGCCTGGTACATGTAAACGGCCGTGCCGAGAACGCTTGCCATCACGGTCATGATCGAGGCGACGCGAAGATAGGATGACGTGAAGACTTCGTTGATGCCCTTGAATGAACTGCCACCAAAGGGTACGGCGCTTTCCTGGCGATAAGCACTGTGCTCCGCATCGTGTCCGTCGGCCCAGCGACGCAGACGGATGACGAAGTAAACGGACAGCAGCAACAGCGCCGCGGAAATCGGCAACAGGTTGCGGTGACCCAATGGTACGACGAGGATACTGGTCAGCATCGGTCCGAGGATAGCGCCGGCGCTACCACCGCCGGCGATCATGCCAAACAGGCGCCGACCCTGTTCCTTGCTGTAGATGTCTGCCATGAAACTCCAGAAGACAGACACGACAAACAGGTTAAATACACTGATCCAGATAAAAAAGGATCTGCCGATCCATACCGAACTCTGTCCCGTGTTGTGGTAATAGGTAAACGCTGCAAAAAAGAACAGGATATTCAGTACAAAAAAGTAATAGACCCACGGAATGAATTGTTTGCGCGAGAATCGCGAGGCAACCCAGCCGAAAATCGGCGATACGATGAGCATGGCAACAAAGGTGCCGGTAAACAGCCAGGGGATATTTTGCGTGCCGCCCAGGATTGCCATCGCCGCGCGCATCGGCCGCAGCACGTAGTAGGCCGATAACAGGCAAAAATAGTATAAAAATGACCAGGTTACCGCCTTGAACTCACTGGATTCGAGTCCCAGCCAAAACCGGACGAAAGACTTTGGCTGAGCGCTGTCAGCCTCGTTGTGCGGTTCCTGTGACAATTTGCGGGGTCCGGTTGTAATGCGGTTTCGTGGTCGGCCGAGCAAGTCAAAACCAGCCCGGATTTCCCCTCGATGAGCGCAATCATAATGATTTTGGCACTGTACGGGCAAAGGAAATTTATTCGCAAGCGCTCGAACGACGTATTGTCCTGGTTCGTCGGTTGAGCGGTAATCGCATTCGGCGGCGTAGGCAGGACGCCGAATAGTGCTATTCTGACGACGACGGGCAGGTTCCTGCGTCGCTATAACAGGAGGTATTCGGTGGAACTTTTGGCAATCGTAACCATTCTCGCTTTGTTGCAGTTACTGGTGTTTGCATCCGACGTTGGCAAGGCGCGCATGCGCACCGGCATAAAGGCCCCGGCCATGGGCGGTCATCCGGATCTGGAGCGGCATCAGCGGGTGCACCAGAATACGATCGAGCAACTGGTGATTTTTTTGCCTGCGTTGTGGCTATTCGGTACTTATCTGCACGAAATGGCGGCAGCGGCGCTGGGCATACTGTTCATTATCGGCCGCTTCATGTACCGCAGTGGCTATGTGGAGGATCCGGCCAAGCGACACAATGGCTTCATGGTTGGCATCGCGGCAACCGTCATTTTGTTGTTGGGCGGACTGGTTGGTGCCGCGTTGTCCCTGTTGCGGGGTTAGCCCTTCAAACGGCAAAAGGCGGCCATTACGGCCGCCTTTTTTCAGGCGAAGAATGAATTTACAGGGGGGGTTATTCTTCGACTTGCAGATCCGCTTTTTCCATGATCAGCGCATAGCGATAGCCATACCCGAAATCCTTGTCGAGGGCGACGGTCCCGCTTACCGTGATGGTGTCGCCGACTTTGGTTGAGTAATCGCTGGTCACGACAAGATCATAATTACCGTTTTCTGCGGTCCCGGTGCCATCCTGGAGGTGAATCCAGTTCGTACCGAAAATGCCGCTCGAATATTTGACGACCTTGCCGCGCAGTGAATAGGTCTTGCCGGCCAAATCTGTCGCATTGGCATACAGGTGCTCGATGCTATGGCCTTCCTCGAGCTCTACGACAATCTTCTCGGCAGCGGGTGTCAGGCTGCTCAAATCCGGGTGTCCCTCCGGTAGCGCGATGTCTTCGACTTTTAGCTCGGCCGTGCTATCGGCGGACAGGTTTTCCATCCTGTCGACGAAATAAACGAGCTCGAATTCCCGGTCGAGGCTGGCACTTTTGAAGTTTGTCATTGCCATACCCTGCGAGGTTTTCACCTGGTCGCCGGCTGCGACGGTGGCCTGCGGCGCCGCGATCCAGCGTTTCTCAGCGCCCGTGTCCAGGTACACGTAGGTGTAACCACCGGAATTCATTGACTCGATAACCGTACCCACAACGAAATCGCTGGCTGCGGCCTGTGGCGCTTCGCTGGCAATGGAAGTGCTGGACATGGATTGAATCAGCAGGGCGCCCGAAAGCGCGATGATGGCGAGTGCCGCTGTGTCCTTGAGAAATGCTTTCACGGAATTTTTACTCCTTGTCCGGCATGAACCGTCAGCGGACGATCGCCGTATACCTCAAAAAGGGTTATTGATACCTGATATGCGCATGCTACGGGCGTCGGCGATCCAATTCTGTAGGTGTTTTCGCGAATAAAACTGGGAGAAGCCCCAATTTCGTGGCCTCGCAGGCTGAAGCCCGAATCAGGTCGAGATCAGTTCCTCTTCGGCCGATTCACTGTGTAAGGAATCTTCCTCGGCATTGTCCCTGCCTTTATCGGGATCAAAGTCCGCATCGTCGATGGCAGCATCGAGTTCCACATGCCGCAATTCCAGGCGGGCCGTGTTGACGCTACCGGCAAACTTGTTCTCCTTGTGATGCAGCACGACGCCTTCGATTTCACGGAAGTCTTCGTATTCGGTGAGGAAATTCATTTTCATTCCGTTGATATGCAGCGTGCCCAGCACTTTCTCGATGTACCAGTCCTCCTTGTTGACGAGGTAATCCGCCTGCAAGCCATTTTCCTGCAGTGTCAA
>DATCZF010000227.1:0-3074 GCA_036526055.1 Woeseiaceae bacterium | reverse complement strand
ACACGGTCTCTGAGCTGCCTGTAAATCGGCAGATCGTCATTCCACTCATGGTCCATTGATTGCCCAATTGTCGACATATGACTAACCAATAATGCTCATATAAGTGCTGCAATTCAAAACCTGCCTGTCAGCGATGGGCTGGCTGCATTTGCGCCGCACAGACCCCCGCATCAGTCCGCATCCCTTGTTGCAGCGGTAATAATCAGGTTGCTCACCGCCTCGACAACGCCATCCGCGTGCGAGCCGTCAAGCCTGATCCTGACTTCCACATCTCCGATCAGGGCGGCCGCGCCTATCGAGCCAGGCGGCTCATCCTTCGTCATCCTCGTGGCGGTCGTCACAGCCTGATTTTCAGCGTTCAATGCACCCTTCTCACCCAGCCCGGCGTCGGCCTGGCTGGCAGCCAGCGCAACAAATAACAGCGCAAGCACCGAAATGCCCAATAAACTGTCAATTTTTTCAAAGAGTTGCATATTCATGTCCAGTCTCCTCGAGACCCTTTAAAGCATTTTTTCTGCTAAGTGACATAGTGTTATAGTTGACTATAACACCTAATTTCAAAATTGCAAGCCCCCGTGAAGAAAATTTTGACCCCGGCCCCTCTCCTGGTGCGTTTAATGACAGCAGAACAGGTTTTGCAAAGGACGGATACGGGTCATATGGGCGCAGCAGAACAGGCAATTGCTCAGCCACTGGCGCTTTCACGCAAGGCGGCACGGGTTTATCCTAGCCCGATGCACGATTGCTCCGACCAGGAACTCATGCTGCGTTATCAGGCTGGCGAGCTGGCCGCCTTCGAGTTGCTTTACCGGCGCCACAACACACCTTTTTATCGCTACCTCCTGCGGCTTGCCGGCGACCGCGGAACGGCCGAAGACATGTTCCAGGAAACCTGGGCGAAAGTGATTCGCGCCAGGAGTTCCTATAAACCCGTCGCACAGTTTTCTACCTACCTGTACACGATCGGGCACCGCTGCTTCATCGACCACGCAAGAAAAGCCCGGCGGCTCTCTGTCGTTGATCCCGGTACCCAGGAGTTCGAGGATCCGGCTCCCTCGCCGGCGGAGAATGCAGAACTCGCGCTTGCCCGCAAACGCCTGGACGCGGCATTGCGCTCGCTGCCAGATCAGCAACGGGACGTGTTTTTGCTAAAGGAGGAGGCAGGACTCGATCTCGACGCAATTGCGATGGTGACCGGGGCGAGCCGCGAAGCCGTAAAGAGTCAGCTACGGTATGCCACCCACAAATTGCGCGATGCGATGGCAGCAGCAACTCCGGGAGCATCGGCATGAGCGACCGGATACGCGAAAACGACCGGCAGCCAGACAACGACCTGTCGAAAATATACGTCGAACTGGCCCGCGAAGACGTGCCGCCGGAACTCGACAGGAAAATCCTGACAATGGCAGATTCGGGGCAACGCCCTGCGGTAATCCGATGGGGCAGGCCAATCGCGATTGCAGCAACGGTCGTTATTTGCTTTTCACTGTTACTCAATCTCGCTCAAAGCCCGGATGATTCCCAATTTAGAGAGCCGACGTCCCGCGGGGTCGCGGACGACGTCTCCCGCTCGACGCCCGCACGGGTGCTGCCGGCGAGCGAAGAGAGACCCGGTAATGCAATGCGCGCAGCGCAAGACACTGCGGAGCAAGCGAGTCCGGCCGCCGCCAGTGCGGCGCTTGCTGCTGAATCATTGGCTGCCGGGCCGGTTGCCGATCTGGAACCAGTCCAGGAAGCATCGTCTTGCGAAACCGCGGCGCAGGCGCAACCGGAACTGTGGTGGCAATGCATCGCTGCGTTGCGTGCACAGGGACTGGAGCAGGAGGCCGAGGCAGAAATACTGCTTCTGAGGCAAGTCTTCCCCGAGTTTCCGCTGCCGAAGTAGGTAAGTACCCCAACGTGCCTGATCAGCCGTCGAGTGCTAAAATACTGCGCTGCAACAATCCCTGTTTATTACATAAACGCGCGCATCAAGTTCTGCAAGGATTCCAACAATGAAAAAACCCGTGCGAGTCACCATTACCGGCGCAGCTGGACAAATTGGCTACCAGCTTGCTTTTCGAATTGCCTCAGGACAGATGCTGGGTACGGATCAGCCCGTAATCCTGCAGCTTCTTGAAATCACTCCAGCCATGCCGGCGCTCGAAGGCGTCAGGATGGAACTGGATGACTGTGCTTTCCCGACGCTTGCGGGGATTGTCGCTACTGATGACCCGAACGTGGCATTCAAGGATTGCGAGTTCGCCCTGCTGGTCGGTGCCAAGCCGCGCGGCCCCGGGATGGAACGCAACGATTTGCTGGAAGCCAATGCAAAAATATTTTCGGTTCAGGGGAAAGCGCTGAACGATCATGCAAACCGCAACGTGCGAGTGTTGGTCGTTGGCAACCCTGCCAATACGAATGCGCTGATCGCGCAGGCCAACGCCCCGGACCTTGATCCGGCGAATTTCACGGCGATGACTCGCCTTGACCACAACCGCGCGCTGGCGCAACTGGCCGCCAAGGTGGACTGCCACGTTACCGACATTCGGCAGATGACCATCTGGGGAAATCATTCGACAACCCAGTATCCGGATATCAGCCACGCCGAAATCAGCGGCAAAGCTGCGTCGCAACTGGTTGACGATGCGTGGCTCAACGAGTACTTCATCCCGACGGTACAAAAACGCGGTGCCGCGATCATCAAGGCCCGTGGAGCGTCCTCCGCTGCATCGGCTGCATCCGCCGCAATCGATCATATGCGGGACTGGGTGCTCGGCACTCCGCAAAACGACTGGGTCAGCATGGCGGTACCCGCCGATGGCAGTTATGGCATAAAGGAAGGCGTCATCTTCTCGTTCCCGGTCCACTGCAGTAACGGCCGCTATGAAATCGTACAGGGCCTGGATATCAGTGATTACAGTCAACAGCGCCTGGATGCGACCGAAACGGAACTGCGGGAAGAGCGCGCGGCGATAGAGAGCCTGCTCTAGGGGGTCAACACGCGCCATGGGTTTTCGGACCCGTGGCGCGAGCCGGCCCACAAGTGTTACGGTTCCTGTCGTAAACTTAACGGTAGTTCGGCGCGCTTGCGC
>DATCZF010000226.1:0-3769 GCA_036526055.1 Woeseiaceae bacterium | reverse complement strand
CTCGGCTATTACATGAAAATGGAAAACAGCAATCTGCACCGCACGCTCGGACGATACAACGGCAGCCTGGGCTCCAGGCGCTATTCGGATAAGGTGCTCGAAGTGCTCAGGAACAAGTGGTACCGACTCTAGGCCGGTCAGGCAGTAACAAATCCGAGCCAGGATCGGTCAGCTTCGATTTCGACATGCACCGCATCCACGCGCGCCATTGCGGGGCCTTGCCTGAGCCACGTATGCAGGGCAGCCAGCGCCTCTTCGGTACCGCAGGCAATTACCGTAACGCTACCATCGCTCTCGTTACGTGCCAGCCCGCTCAGGCCGAGCCGTAATGCCTCATCCCGAGTGCTGGCGCGAAAGTAGACGCCCTGCACTCGACCCGTGACGCAAAACCGCCAGCAAGCCATTGCATTGTCATTAGTGTGGAATTCCCGGCTGCCGGACATCGAGAAAACTCCAGTAGCGGCCGTCCTGTCGCCGCGAGACAGGCTAGTCCCCCTGGCCAGCCTTGGCTCTGGCCAGCGCATCGAGCGCCTTTACCTTTGCCTGCTCGGCATCCCTGCGAGCCAGCGAGTAGGCGCGTCGATTGAGTTTATCCTGCGCCGACTCCAGGTAGCGCTCCGCCTCTGCCAGGTCACTGGCCGCCAGGTTCGCAGCGCCCGCCTCGCGCGCAACGGCAATAGCCTGCCGAGCATCGCTCATTTCCTGAACCGGAGCGCTGGCGCACGCGGACAGCGCGACCAGCAACAGAACAATGATGCCAATTCTCACTCGAAAAACCTTATTGATTGACGGGCCGCTTGTTATCATCAGCCGAGGCGGCAACGCTAACAAGCATATGGGCTTAACGTCAAGGGAGGCGACGATACCAGCCCCGGCGTCGGGCCAACAGTAAGCCAACACCTACAGGATAGGCAGGAATAGCGGAAATGACGATCGTGCTCTACCACAACCCACGTTGCTCAAAATCTAGAAAAACATTGCAACTTATTGAAGATAATGGGATTACGCCGCAGATCATCGAGTATCTGAAAATGCCGCCAAGCGCCAAGGAGCTCCTGGAACTTGCGGAATTACTGGGGGTTAGCATGGCAGAAATCGTACGCACCGGCGAACCCGCCTTTGCCGCAATCCGCGACACGGTGTCACTGGCAGACGATCGGGCCGTTGCCAGGGCGATCAGTGAGAACCCGATACTGCTGCAGAGACCCATTGCAGTTGACACAGACACGGGCGTGGCCGTGATCGGCCGCCCACCGGAAAATATCCTGGAGTTGATTCGCTAATGGGGGACATACTGGTTTTGTACTACTCGCGCTACGGCGCTACGGAGGCGCTGGCCCGGGAAGTTGCGCGCGGCGTCGAATCGGTCAGCGGCATGTCCGCCAGACTGAGGACAGTGCCGGCGGTTTCCGCAACTTGCGAGGCAACCGCAAGTCCGGTGCCGGATAAAGGCCCTCCCTACGCTACCCTGGTTGACCTGGCGGAATGTTCGGGTTTGCTGCTTGGCAGCCCAACGCGGTTCGGCAACATGGCAGCCGCGCTCAAGTACTTCCTCGATGGGACCGGTGCCGACTGGTTGAAGGGAACGCTGTCAGGCAAGCCTGCAGGCGTGTTTACGTCGAGCTCCACGTTGCACGGCGGTCAGGAATCGACCTTGCTGACGATGGCGGTGCCCCTGCTGCATCACGGTATGTATTTCGTTGGCCTGCCGTATACCTTGCCCGAAATCAGTACCACGACATCCGGTGGCAGCCCTTACGGTGCAACTCATGTTACCTGGAACCGTGATGGTGACCGCCTCGATCCCGTGGAAGCCAGGCTCGCGCGTGCGCTGGGGGCCCGGGTTGCCGACCTGGCAAGCAAACTGGACGACGCTAGCTCTCATCGTTGATGACGCTGCGGACGAAGGGAATGGTCAGCTTGCGCTGGGCTTCCAGTGCGAGCAGATCGAGGCGATCCAGGAGCTGGTAAAGGCTCGCCATGTCTCGACGGCTTCGGGTCAACAGGTATCGGGCCGTTTCAGGCGGCAATGTCAGACCGCGGTGACCCGCCCTCAGTTGCAAGGCTTTCAGGCGGCCTTCCTCGTCCAGCGGCTCGACTCGAAAGGCTGGCAATTGTGACAACCTGCTTTCCAGGTCCGGAAGCCTGAATCCACACTCTCTTACCGGTGCGCCAGCCGCGACCAGTATGGTTCCCCGGTCTTCGAGGACCTGGTTGTAGAGCGCAAAGAGCGCGGATTCCCAGGCCGTATCCCCGGCCACCGCGTCGACATCGTCGAGGCAAATCAGCGACTGCGCGGCCATGCCTTCCAGTATGCCGCTGCCCGCCTCACGAAACTGTCGCAGCGGCAAATACACGGCCGAGCTGCCTTTGCGGGCACAGCATGCCTGCAACAGGTGGGTTTTGCCGGTTGCCGGGGGACCCCAGATCCACCCTCCGGCGGCACCGCTGGTATCAGCCATGTCCGTGAGAAAGGCCACCAGGGATTCGTTGCCGTCCTGTTGAAAACTGGCGAATACTGCGTGGTCTTGCAGCTGCAAGGGCAATGCCATCTGGCTCAAAACAGTCAGCCTCTCTCAAGCCTCAGGATGTGCGGGCTCGGGCTGATCCGCCAGGTAATTTCGATAGGCAAATCGGACGAGCACCGAGAGGGCGGCAGCCGCAGGCAATGCCAGCAGGATGCCGAAAAAGCCAAAAAGCTGCCCGCCTGCGGCAATCGCAAAAATCACGATGACAGGATGCAGCCCGATCCTGTCGCCAACCAGGGTGGGTGTGAGGAATGAACCCTCGATCAGCTGTGCGACGGTGAACACAATCACAATGCCGCCCATCATCCAGAGAATGTTTGGCGCGGTGACCACCGTCAGGAATGCCAGCGCAATACCGAAGATAAAACCGAGGTAGGGTACAAAACTGACCAGGCCCGCAACGACGCCGATGGCGATCGCAAATTTCAGCCCAATCAGGCTCAGGCCCGTCGAATAGATGATTGCCAGGGCAAGCATGACGAGCAACTGTCCGCGAAGGAAAGCGCCAAGAATTTCATCGGTTTCGCGCGCCAGGCGAAATACGGTCTCGCGCTGCCTGCCAGGCACGAGCGCACCAAAGTGCGCGACAATGTCATCCCAGTCGCGCAACATGTAGAACGTGAGGATGGGTATAAGGAACAGGCTCATTACGGCGATAAACAGCGCGCCGCCCGATTTGCCAAGCCCAAGCAGCACTTTTCCGCCCCAGCTTCCGGCCTTGTCGCCATACTGCGCGAGGAATGCTGCCAGGCCGATATCTTCCTCGCCATTCACTTGCCCGACCAGCGTGCCGAGCTTGGGCAACCAGTTCTCTTCAACCTTTTGCACGAGCCCTGGCAAGGCATCGAGGAGAGCACCCACCTGCATCTTGATGAGCGGCAGAACAAGGACGGTCAGCAGACCTATCATCATAAACGTCAGCAGAAATACCGCTATGACCGCCAAAGTTCGCGGCAACTTCAGACGCTGCAGCCGATCAGCAAGCGGATCACCGATATACGCGAGCAGCGCCGCGGCAATAAATGGCGTCAGCACGGGAGCGAGCAGATAGAGCAGCCAGACAACAATGGCCGCGGCTATCATTCAGTTGAGCTTGACACTCGATTGCATCACCGGCGTACCCTCCTCGCGAGCCTGCTCCACGACCAGACGTAGTCGACTCCACTGATGACGACGGTCACGACAATGGCGGCGCCCAGTACCGTCAGGCTGATGGGTTCCGGCCAGCCATACCCTGCACG
>DATCZF010000225.1:0-14364 GCA_036526055.1 Woeseiaceae bacterium | reverse complement strand
GCCTGTGCCATGTTCCACGACTTCTGCCTGATGCTGGCGAGTGTGCTGGAGACCGGCGGGCGGATTCCCGTGCCGCCCGCGCTAATGCTGCCCTCGGCCGCGCTTGGTGCCGAGGCATACATCGATCTTGCGGCACCGCTGGGTGCCGGCGACCGCTACCTGGCGCTCGACGATGCCATGTTGCTGCATACGTCGAGCAACGCGCTGCAACAGTGGCGTTCACTGTGGCAGGCACAGGGCTCTGGCAAAGGCCCCTGGCCGGTCTATGAGCCCCGGGTACGCAGTTGCTGTCCGCTGCACAGCGATGAGCCGGCGCCGGCTCTGCTGCCCGGGGACGGCCTGTGCGTGCCGGCCGGCAGCGCATGGTTGCCGCTGCGGCTGCCGTTGCCGGCGTTCGCTGATGCGCGTGGCGGTATCGACTGGTCGGCCCTGCGGCACGCCGTAACGCAGTCTCTGCAGGCGGCCGACAGCCTGCTCGATCTGCTCGACTGGCCGACTGCTGCCGAGCGCAATGACGCCTGGCTGAACCGTCGTCTCGCCATTGTGGTCGACGGACTGGGCACGCTGGTCGCGCGGCGTGGCCAGGAGGCCGCAAGACTCGAGGTATTGCGGGCGCTCGACCGCGACCTTGCCCGCCTGGTGCTGATGTTGCACAGCGAGTCGCGGCGGCTCGCCCGCAAGCTGGGCCCGACACCCTCGTTGTTGCAGACGGACCCGGTCGATGCCTGGCCGGCCGGCGAGCTGCGCAGCGGCTGGAGCCGGCAATGGCAACAGGCCCTGTACCGTAGCGGCACCCGGCATCGCAACCTGGTGGCGCTGTCGCCCTATGCGTTGCTGGACGACGCGGAAATCGCCGCCGCAGGGTGCCAGGACCTGCTGCCAGTGATGCGTCACGCCGAGAGCGTCTGTTTTCGTGGCGATACTGAGTATTTTCGAGGTTTCGAGGAGTTTCGCGCCTTTCACTGCCGCAGCTGGGCGGTATTACGCGCTGCCCGGCACTCGCGCCCTATTGCGATGCCGGCATGATCTGGGATAGGTTCAGGATTCCGAAGCGGCATACGATAAAATACAGGGACAGAATAAAGCCGCGTATCCCATACGACCACGACAGAAGGGGACATCTTGCAGCCCGTAAGCCCAGACGCCCATGGAATTGCCGTCCTGCTGCTCACCGCGGTAGCGTTATTCCTGTTCACGCGCGACCGGTTCGCGCTGGAGTCGACATCGCTCGGTGTGCTGATTGCACTGATCGCAGGGTTCCAGTTATTCCCCTACACGCGTGACGGGGTCACGCTGGGGACGACGGAGTTCTTTGCCGGCTTTGGCAACGAAGCGCTGGTCGCGGTATGCGCACTGATGATGGTCTGCAAAGGCCTCGAGACCACCGGGTCGCTGCAGCCACTGGCGAGCTTTGTCGGCCGCGCCTGGAGTACTCGACCGCTGCTGGCGCTTTTGATCACGCTGGTCGCCGGTGCAATTCTGAGCGCGTTTCTCAACAACACGCCGATCGTCGTTTTGTTGATGCCGATCCTGGTGGCGGTTTCTCTGCGGGTCAAATTCCCGGTGTCCGGCGTCATGCTGCCCATGGGGCTCGCAACGATTATCGGCGGCATGGCGACGACGATCGGCACGTCGACCAACCTGCTGGTTGTCGGAATCTCCGCAGACCTGAACGTGCATGATTTCTCGATGTTCGAATTCGTGTTGCCGGTCGCCATCGTCGGCGGCATCGGCATCCTGTTCCTGTGGCTGGTGGCGCCACGCCTGCTGCCGGATCGCGTACCACCGATGGCCGATACCTCGCCACGCGTCTTCAGCGGGCAGCTGTCGATCAAAGAAGGCGGGTTCGCCGACGGCAAGACGATTTCCGAAGTGCTGGCGAAGACCAACGGCCAGTTACGAATCGACAAGATTCAGCGCAGCGAGTCGCTGTTTTTGGCGAAATTGCCGTCGGTCACGCTGCTTGCCGGAGACCGGCTGTTCGTCAAGGACTCGCCGGATAACCTGAAGCACTACGAGCGCGAGCTCGGCGCAACGCTGTTTAATGTCAGCGACGACATTCATCCGGTCGATGAAGACACGCCGTTGTCTGCGGAAGGCCAGCAGCTGGCGGAAGTCGTCGTAACCCGCGGTTCGCCGCTGCATTTGCGCAGCCTGTCGGCCGCCCAGTTCACGTCGAGCTACGGATTGCTGCCGCTGGCGATTCACCGGGCACGCGCGCCGAGTTCGCAGGTCACGAGTGAACTCATGTCTATTCGCCTGCGCGCCGGTGATGTGTTGCTGGTGCAGGGTACTCGGGAATCAATCGACAACCTGAAGTCGAGCGGCACGATGCTGGTGCTCGACGGCACCACCGACCTGCCGCAGACGCACCACGCCAAACGCGCGCTCAGCGTGATGGCCTTCGTGGTGATTGCCGCTGCCTTCGGCATTTTGCCGATTGCGGTCAGCGCGATGGCCGGTGTCGGTTTGATGCTGGCGCTGAATTGCATCACCTGGCGCGACGCGGTGAGCGCGCTGTCGACGCCGGTCGTCCTGATCATCGTGACCAGCCTCGCGCTCGGACGCGCGTTGATGGATACGGGCATGGCGCTGTATCTCGCGGACAGTTTCGTGCACGTGACGGCGGGCCTGCCGGTCACGTTTATTCTCGCGGCGTTCATCCTGATCGTCACGATTCTCACTAACATCGTGTCGAACAATGCGGCAGCCGTCATCGGTACGCCGATCGCCATCGGTATCGCGCAACAGCTCGGCGTGTCTGCAGAGCCGTTCATTCTCGCGGTGCTGTTTGGTGCCAACATGAGTTTCGCGACCCCCATCGGTTACCAGACCAACCTGTTGATACTGAGCGCCGGCGGCTACAAATTCAGTGATTTCATGCGGGTCGGCATTCCACTGACGATCATCATGTGGATGGGCTTTTCCTACATACTGCCGGTGCTTTACGGGCTGTAGCAGCTTGACGGCCTTGCCGCCGGTATGGATACTCGAAATCGATGAACACGCTTTTCGGACAAATCGTTAACTGGTGGTGGCCCGCGCTCATGGAGATGGCGGCACGCTGACGATTAGCTGAAAGACCGAATACACAAAACCCATCTCCAGCCACACGTGGAGATGGGTTTTTTTTGAGCCGGGAAAACTTAAAGGCATGCAGGGACCTTTCGACATTGCAGCAGATCTTGATACGCCGGTATCGGCGTATCTCAAGCTCGCGTCGCTCATGCCGCGCTTTTTGCTGGAAAGCGTGGAGGGCGGCGAGCGCCTCGCACGCTATTCCTTCCTGGGCTTTGGCAACTCCCGCGAGCTGCGGCTCGATGACGACGGCCTGCATATTGATGGCGAGACGCGGCCGCGGCCGGCAAACCAGCGCGAGTACCTCGACACGCTGCGCGAAGTGCTCGCCAGCTCGCCCAGGCTGCAGCCGCAGACCGATGGCCTGCCGTTTTCCGGCGGCCTTGTTGGCGTATCGGGTTACGACGTCGTTCGCCTGTTCGAGCGGCTGCCGCGCGACACGACGGCGCAGGCCGATATTCCCGAGGCGGCCTTTGTCGCACCGGCCTCCCTTCTGGTCTTCGACCACCTGACGCGACGGGTCGCATTGCTGCATGACGGCTCGAATGCCGAGCGCGCCAGCCTGCGTGCCGAGGTCATTCGGTTGCTGCGCGGACCGCTGCCGCCAACCGTTGACGCACGTGAGGCCAGTGCGCCGCAGGCGTCGTTCAGCGAAGCGGAGTTCAGCGAGCGCGTCGCCGCCTGCAAGGAACACATCGCTGCCGGCGACATCTACCAGATCGTTCTGTCGGTGCTGTTTCAGGGGCGCAGCAACGTGGATCCGTTCGAAGTCTACCGGGCGCTGCGCCTGCTGAACCCGTCGCCATACATGTTCTTTTTCGAGTTCGGTGATCTCAAAGTCGTCGGTTCGTCGCCCGAAGCGCTGGTCAGGCTGCATGGACAGCGCGCCTCGTTACGGCCGATCGCCGGCACCCTGCCGCGCGGAGCGACGCCGCAGGAGGATGCGGATAACGAGCGGCGCCTGCTGGCCGACCCCAAGGAGTCTGCGGAGCACGTCATGCTCGTCGACCTGGCGCGCAACGACCTGGGCCGGGTCGCCGTGCCCGGCAGCATCAGTGTGGATCCCTACCGTTCCATCGAACGCTACAGCCACGTCATGCACATCGTCAGCAGCGTGCAGGGCAAGCTGGCGCCGGAATACGATGCCTTCGACCTGTTTGCAGCCAGCTTTCCGGCGGGTACGCTGGTGGGTGCGCCAAAGGTTCGAGCAATGCAGATCATCGAGCAAATGGAAACCGTCGGCCGCGGATTGTACGGCGGTACGGCAGGCTATTTCGGCCACGGCGGGGATATGGACCAGGCCATCACGATTCGCACGCTCGTGTTCAACGGCGAGCAATACAGTTTCCAGGCGGGCGCCGGCATCGTGGCCGACAGCGTGCCCGCCCGTGAGTACCAGGAAGTCCTGGCGAAGAGCGCCATTCTGCGGCGCGCCCTCGACATGGCTGTGGAGGGTTTGATGTGACGCCGCGCATTCTGCTGATCGATAACTACGATTCGTTTACCTACAACCTGGTGCAGGCGTTTGCTGCGCTCGGCGCGGACGTCAGCGTGCATCGCAACGACGAAATTGACGTCGCGGCGGCGTTGCAGCGGGACGTGACCCATCTCGTGATATCACCCGGTCCAGGTCGTCCCGACGAAGCCGGCGTGTCGCTGGCGATGATCGAAGCATTTGCCGGCAAGGTACCGATCCTCGGTGTCTGCCTCGGGCACCAGAGCATCGTGCAACAGTTCGGCGGAAAGATCGTGCGTGCGGGGCGCCTGATGCATGGCAAGACCTCGCTGGTGAGTCACGATAACCGCAGCATTTTTGCGGGCCTGTCGCAGCCATTCCAGGCCGGCCGTTACCATTCGCTGATGGCGGAAAACGAGTCCTTGCCAGACGTGTTCGAGATCAGCGCACAGACCGACACGGGAGAGATCATGGGCGTGCGTCACCGGCAGTTGCCGATCGAGGGTGTGCAGTTTCATCCCGAGAGTGTGCTGACACCTGAAGGCGAGCGGCTGTTGCAGAACTTCCTGGAGATGACGTTATGAGTGATCGACGCTGGAACAGGCAACTCGACACCCTTCTCAACGGCCATTCGATGAGCGAATCCGAAGCTGCGGAACTCATGCACGTCCTGGCGCGCGACGAGCTGGCGCCGGCACTGGCCGGGGCGCTGCTGGCGGCGTTGCGCGCCAAGGGCGAGACAGCCGACGAGATTCGCGGTTTTGCCATGGCAATGCGCGAACTGGCGATCAAGCCGGCGCTGCCGGAGGGGCAGCCCTATGTCGATACGGTAGGCACCGGCGGCGACGGGTCGAACAGCCTCAACCTGTCGACCGGCACCGGCCTGCTTGCCGCGGCCTGCGGCGCCCAGGTGGTGAAGCACGGTAACCGTGCGGTCTCCAGCAACTCGGGCAGCGCAGACATGCTCGAGCAACTGGGCATGTTCCTGCCGCTCGGCAGGGAACAGACCGCCGATTGCCTCAACAACACCGGCTTTACCTTCCTGTTTGCGCCGGCTTACCACCCGGCAATGAAAGCGATCATGCCGGTGCGCGGGGCGCTTGCGGTACGCACCGTGTTCAATTTGCTCGGGCCACTGGCTAACCCGGCGGAACCGCCGTACAACCTGATCGGGGCCTACAGCCCATGGGCGGCGCGCCTGATGTCAGAGACCCTGGCGGGCATGCCAATCCAGCGCGCCTTTGTCGTGCATGGCGAGCCGGGCTGGGACGAGGCCACGCCCGTCGGCGAGTTCCTGTTGTTCGATGTGCGAGATGGCGGCGTCACGGAGCAGCGGCGCAGCCCGGAAGACTACGGACTGCCGCGATGTGCTCCGGAAGACCTGCGAGGCGGCGATGCCGCGCATAACGCGCGCGAATTGCGCCGGGTGTTCTCGGGCGAGGATCGCGGGCCGCACCGGGATGCACTGCTGCTGGGTACCTCGCTGGTGCTGGAGGTGAGTGGCGCGGTGGATACGCCACGCGAGGGCGTGGCGCGGGCGGCTGCCGCGATTGACAACGGCGACGCGCAGGCCTTCCTCGACAAACTCGGTGGGCAATTTACAGCGCAATGAGCGACTTTCTCGACACCATGGCAAGACAGAGCGCGACGCGGGCGGCGGCTTTTCGTGACGGCTTTACGGGCGCGAGTTACTCGATGCCGGTGCAGCCGCTAAGGCTGCAGGGGTTTGACCTGGTGGCTGAAATCAAGGACCGCTCGCCGGCCGAAGGCGCGCTGGTCAACGCGTCGATCAGTCGCGCCGAGCGTGCGCGGCGGTATGCCGAAGCCGGTGCCGCCGCAATCTCGGTACTCACTGAACCCACACGTTTCGACGGCAGTATGGAGCATCTGCGCGAAGTGGTTGCAGCGGTCGCCGATACCGGCGTGCCGGTCATGCGCAAAGATTTTCTCGTTGACGAGTCGCAACTTCTCGAAGCGCGCGAGGCGGGCGCCAGCGGCGCCCTGCTGATCGCGGCAATGTTGCCCGGTGAGCGCCTGCAGGACATGCTCGACGAGGCGGAGGCGCACGGCCTGTTCGTGTTGCTCGAGTGTTTCGATACAACGGACGTGGCGCGTGTCACCGAGTTGCTTGCCGATGAGCGCAATCGGCTGCGCGCCGATACGGGAGACCTGCTGCTCGGCATCAACACGCGCAACCTCAGAACGCTGGCGGTCGATACCGGTCGGCTGGCCGGGCTGGCGCCGCTGTTGCCCGCCGGTATTACCTGCGTTGCCGAGAGCGGGTTGCACACCCCGGACGATGCAGCCGCCGTGCGCGGCATGGGTTATGGCATGGCGCTCGTTGGTACGGCGCTGATGCGAGCCGATGATCCGGCCGCGCTGCTGCGCGCGATGCTCGCGGCGGGTCGTGCGCAGGTGGCGTCATGAGCCTGATGATCAAAATCTGCGGCCTGCGTGATCCGCGTGCGCTGGGCGCCGCGATCGATGCCGGCGCCAATGCGGTCGGCTTCGTCTTTGCGGACTCGGTCCGTCGCATCGAGCCGGCCGAAGCCGCCGAGCTTGCCGCCGGGCTGCCCGCGAACATTCGCCGCGTGGCGGTGATGCGTCACCCCGGTGTCGAGTTGTGGCAATCGGTGCTGCAGCTATTCAGGCCGCAGGTATTGCAGACGGACGCGGCAGACCTCGACTACCTCGACGTGCCGAAGGAGATTGAAACCTGGCCGGTGCTGCGTGAAGGCGCGGCGCTCGACAACCTGCCCGGGCGTTTCGTTTACGAAGGCGGTCAAAGCGGCAGTGGCCGGACCGTCGACTGGCAGCGAGCGGCGAGCGTGGCACGGCGTGGCGACATGGTTTTGGCCGGCGGGCTCAATCCGGAAAACATAGCGGCAGCCATTCGTACTGTGCGCCCCTGGGGCGTCGACGTATCGAGCGGCATCGAAAGCGCGCCCGGCATCAAGGACGTGAACAGGATCAGGGCCTTTATTGCAGCGGCGCGTGCCGCGGAGACGGAACAATGAAAGTACAGTTTTCGGCAAGCGAACAGGCTGCCTTGTTGCGCGCGGATATAGCCGGCGAGTTACCCGACGCACGTGGTCGCTTCGGGCCGTTCGGTGGCCGCTACATTCCCGAGACACTGGTGCCGGCGTTCGAGCGCCTCGAGGCCGGCGCACGGCAGTACCTGCCGGACCCGGAATTCCAGGCCGCCTTCCAGCGCGAACTGCGCGAGTGGGTCGGACGGCCGACCGCACTGAGTTTTGCGCCGCGGCTCAGCGAGCAGTGGGGCGCCGAGGTCTGGATCAAGCGCGAGGACCTCGCGCACACCGGTGCACACAAGATTAACAACGCGATCGGCCAGGCGCTGCTGGCGAAGAAACTTGGTGCGCAACGCGTGATTGCTGAAACCGGCGCCGGTCAGCATGGCGTTGCCTCGGCCGCCGCCTGCGCGCGCGTCGGATTGCCGTGCCGCGTCTACATGGGTGCGGTCGACATGGAGCGCCAGGCGCCGAACGTGGATCGCATGCTGCGCCTGGGTGCCGAGGTGTTTCCGGTGACCAGCGGCGACCAAACGCTGCGCGCGGCCATCGACGAAGCACTGCGCGAGTGGGTGTCCGACCCGGAGGGCACCTATTACCTGCTGGGTTCGGCCGTCGGGCCGCACCCTTACCCATGGCTGGTGCGTGAGCTGCAGGCGGTCATCGGCCGCGAGGCGCGCGAGCAAATGCTGCGCCAGGCCGGTGGCTTGCCCGATGCGGCTTTTGCCTGCGTCGGCGGCGGTTCCAACGCCATCGGGCTGTTTTACCCGCTGCTTGGCGACGCGCAGATCGAACTGATCGGTGTCGAGGCAGGCGGCACCGGCGACGGGCTGGGGCAGAACGCGGCGACGCTGGCCACGGGAACCCCGGGCGTGTTGCAGGGCTGTTACACGATCATCCTGCAGGATGCGAATGGCCAGGTGCAGGAGACGCACTCGGTCTCCGCCGGCCTGGATTACTCCGGTGTCGGACCCGAGCACGCGTTTTTGCAGGCGGTCGGCCGGGTCCGCTACATCACGGCGAGCGACGACGAAGCGCTGGATGCGCTCGCCGATCTGTGCGCTGCCGAAGGCATCCTGACCGCACTCGAAACGGCGCATGCCTATGCGGCCGCGCGGCGCTGGGCCGGGGAGAACCCGGGCAAGCGCATCCTGATCGGCAACTCTGGCCGCGGCGACAAGGACATGCCGACCTTGAGCAAGTATCCGCCGAGAGGAGGTCGCCATGCAGCCGCATGAGAGAATCAGCGACGCGATTCGGCGCGCCAGCGAGGCCGGCAGGACGGCGCTGGTGCCGTTTATTACCGCAGGCTATCCGCAGGCCGATACCTTTATCGACAATTTACGCGCGATCGCCGCGGTGGGGGATGTCGTCGAGATCGGCGTGCCGTTTTCCGACCCGATGGCCGATGGCATGACGATTCAGCGCTCGAGTCACGTGGCAATACAAAATGGCGTTAGCCTGGGCTGGATTCTCGATGAGCTGGCGGGAAGCGAAATCGAGACACCGCTGCTGCTGATGTCCTACCTCAACCCTCTGCTGGCTTTCGGTTATGACAAGCTGGCGAAACGCGCCCGCGAGGTTGGCGTTTGCGGGTTCATCGTGCCCGACCTGCCGTATGAAGAGAGCGCGGAGTTTCGCGCGGCGATCGAGAAGCAGGGTCTGGGCCTCGTGCAACTGGTGACACCGGCTACGCCCGATGAACGCCTGGCGAAGCTGGCGGGCGCAAGCCGCGGCTTCGTGTATGCGGTGACGATTACCGGCATTACCGGCGGTGGCCTGCCGGCAAACCTGGCCGAGTACCTCGACAAGGTCAGCAGCGTTTCGCCATTGCCGGTCTGCGCGGGATTTGGCATTCGCCAGCGCGACGACGTCGTCAACGTGGGCAGGCATGCCGCCGGCGCCATCGTGGGTTCGGCGCTGGTCGAGGTGCTCGAAACGGGCAAGGACCCGGCGGCGTTTCTGCGAGAGCTGCGGGGCGACGGCTGAGCGCGATGAAAAAAGTCACCTCGGCAGATTCGATCATCACGATCAGCCATTACCGCAACATTCTCGAAAGCGAGGGCATCACGGCCTTCATGCGCAACCACAACCTGGGCTCGATTCTCGGCGAGATGCCGTTCCAGGAAGTCTGGCCGGAGCTGTGGATCGAGAACGACCTCGATTACAACCGTGCCGTGGAGCTGATCAGCGGTGTGGCGCTGGCTGCTGAGACGCCGGCGGCCGGATGGCGCTGCGCGGATTGCGGTAACGACAACGAAGCGCAGTTCGGACAATGCTGGAATTGCGGCGCGGGCGCGCCGGATAGCTGAATGTGTGGTCGCCAGGTATTACTGGTCGCGCAGCAGGCCGCCGCCGTGCAACTCGGCGTGTAACAGGTCGCCGATCTTATCTGCCTGGGTCGGGCGACTGATCAGGAAGCCCTGCGCCAGGTCGCAACGGCACTCACGCAGGAACGCCAGCTGGTCGCGCGTCTCCACGCCTTCTGCGGCAACCTCGATATTCAGCCCCTGCGCCATGGCGATGGTTGCGCGGACGATGCGCTGATGCGCATCGTTTTCGATGACGTCGGAAATCAGCGTGTGGTCCAGCACGAAACTGTCGATTACGCCCGTGTCGAGCGAGCCAAAGGCAATGTCGCCGACGCCGAAGTGACCGAGGGACAGCCGCACGCCGATATCCCGCAGCTCCTGCATGGTGCGCGTTTCCTGCGTGCGTTCGCCAAGCGTCTTGCCGTCGCCGATTTCGAGTTCCAGGCAACCCGGATCGATGCCGGCATTGGCGACGGAGCGCTCGACAGCCTGGGGGAGGCGCCCCTGTGTCAGCTGCTGCGGCGAAATATTGACGACTACCGACAGGTCGGGCACATCGAATTGCTTCTGCCATGACGCGAGCTGCCGGCACGTCGTATCGATCACCCATTCGCCGGCCGAATGAATCAGCCCGCTGCTCTCCAGTATCGGCAGGAAGCGCTCGGGCGACAGCAGGCCGAAACGCGGGTGATCCCAGCGCAAAAGCGCTTCGAGCGAGATCAGCCGCTGTGTCTTGACGTCGATGCGCGGCTGGTAATGAATGACGAATTCATGCCGGACCAGCGCGTGGCGCAAACCGACCTCGAGCTCTTCCTGTTGCTCGAGCCGCTTGTTGAGCGCGCTGGAGTAGAACTGGAAGCGGCTGCCACCGCGTTTTTTGGCCTGGTACATGGCGACGTCGGCAGCCTTGATCAGGCGGTCGGGCGTGTCTCCGGATTCGGGGAAGTTGGCGATGCCGATGCTCGCGGTAATGAAGATGTCCTGCTCGTCAATGCGGTACTTTTCGGACAGCAGCAACAACAGTTTCTGGGCAACCGCTGCAGAATTACGTATGTCACCGAAGTCTTCGAGACACACGACGAACTCATCACCGCCCCAGCGGCCGATAAAATCGCCGATGCGCAGGTTGTTCGTCAGGCGTTCCGCCACCATGCGTAACAACACATCGCCGCTGTCATGGCCCAGGGTGTCATTGACGGACTTGAACTTGTCGAGGTCGATAAACAGGACAGACAGGGCGCGCGCATTGCGCCGGCAGCGGCCTATCGAGCGCGCCAGTTGCTCGGTGAACAGCCGCCGGTTGGCGAGGCCGGTCAGCTCGTCAAACAGGGCGCGCTGTTGCAGCTCCGCGGTGCGGCTCTCGATATCGGTGACGTCACGGAAAGTAATGACTCCGCCGATCAGCGCGTTGCCGCTGTCGAAGAGTCCCTGCCCGCTGATGCTGAGAATGATGTCCGGTGTATCCGCCTTGCGGTGCGTGACCAGCAGCTGGTTGAATTTCTGCCCGCCGCCGGCGCGTTGCAACGGCAGGTCCTGCGGGTCGAGTTCGGTCGCGCCGTCGGCCGTGATGTTGCCGAAAGTGCGAAACCAGTTTGCCGGAATGGCGTCGCGCGCACCGATGCCGAGCAGCGAGCGCGCCGCCGGGTTGATATCGAGGACCTTGCAGTCCGTATCGACCACGATGACGCCGTCGTTGATGCTCTTGAGAATCGACAACACCGTGTCGTCGGATTCTGACAGGCGAGACATCAGCCGGTGTCGTTGTACGGCACGATCGAGAATGCTGGTCTGTTCGTCCTTGCTCATGGTGTCGATGCAGATGTAGCCCTGCGCACCGGCAGCGACCGCGGCGATACCGCGCTGTTCATTTTCGCGGGTGGTAAGCGCCACCAGCGGAATGTGCTCGAAGGAGTGGGTGAGCTGGGCGATCGTCTTGCCGGCGAGGCTGGTGCCGGGGGTTGCTTCGAAGAGGACCAGGTCGAATTCCTGGCTCAATGCCACGGCCGAGGAAAATGGCTCGGAGCGCTGCAGTCTTGCGCAGCAAGGGAGTTTTTCGAGCTGCCTCAGATAGCCCGAGACGTTTCGCGCCGGCCCGAAATACAGTATCGAGTACTCAGCCATTCACGCCCCGCAGATCCTCTTCATGGGTGCTAATTGATCCTGTCGGTGCCATAGTTCTTCTTTATATAGACTAGCTGGCAAGGTCACCGCCGTTCGAAGTGCTCATAATAGCGGCATCCGGCGGCGCAAGACCAGCGCTATACGGGATCGTAGCGAAAAAAAACGGCCTTCAGAGGCCGGTCGTATAAACCAAACCACGACAGGGAACATCAAAGGATCAAGAAATGAGGAGATTGGACCTTTGGAACAAGCCCTGGCCACAGCAAGCCCCGCGACACCTTGGGTTGGCAGGCCAGCGCACATGACACTGGTTAACGAGGAAAGGTTGCTGGTGAAACGTGCGCAAAGAGGCGACATCAGGGCATTTGAGGCGATTTACCGGGCCCATATCGACCATCTCTATGGCTTGTGTCTGCGAATGACGGCAAGCCGCAGCGAGGCCGAGGACTGTGCGCAGGAAGCATTCATCCAGGCCTGGTCGAAGATCAACTCATTTCGCAGCGACAGCGCGCTTGGCACCTGGCTGCACCGCATCGCGGTAAATGTCGTCCTCGGACGAATCCGCAAGGCGCACCGGGAAGCGGAACGGATTCAGGCTGTCGCGTTGGTAAGCGAGGACCGGCCGATCGAGCCGGACAGCAGCAACCTCGAGGACCTGGCAAAGGCGATCGATGCGCTGCCGGACGGGGCCAGGCACGTATTCGTGCTGAGTGCGGTCTACGGTTACAGCCACAGCGAGACGAGCGAGATGCTCGGGATCGCTGAAGGAACGAGCAAGGCGCAGCTTTTCAGGGCAAGAGCCCGGCTCGCGGAACAACTGACATAGGCAGTGTCGATGATGAACAAGGAAACGGACAACATGGAAAGCGACCCGCTGACGCAGGCAGCCAGCAAGCTGGCAGCAGGCGAGTCGCCGGCGCGTGACCTGTGGCCGGAGATCGAGGCCGCGATCAGCAAACCGCAAAAACAACGCTGGCAGTTCCCGTTTGCCCAGGCCGCGGCGGTACTGCTGCTGGTCGGCGGTTCGTCCGCGGTGACGTATGTCGCCATGCAGGACAGGGCCGAAGTCGTGCCACAGATGGCGACAGCCAGTGGCTTGAAAATTCAGCCAGCGGCATTCGGCAACCATTTTGCGCTGGGCCCCGGGTACGAGGACGCCCGCGCTGATTTGACTGCACAGCTGGAGATAGAACTCGATTCCCTGCCGCCGGAGACGCGTGCGGGTATCGAGAAGAACCTGGCAACGATCCGCAGCGCGATTGCCGAGATCAATGAGGCGATGGCGAATGAACCCAACAACGTAATGTTGCAGCGCCTGTTGTTGAACAACTACCGGCGTGAGCTGGAAATACTTTCGGGAATGAGTGGCATGACGACGAGCGTGATGCCGAGGACGGATATTTGAAGGGGCTGTTGGCTCACTCGGTACGAGTGGCGAAATCAGTTCCGCTAACAATGGATGAAAGGTCATGAAAAGATTAACAACGATTTTATTGCTGATGTTTGCTGGCAGCGCGTTTGCAGGTGAAGCGGTCAACAAGACGCTCGATGCTGATGCGAACGGCACGGTGAACGTCTCCAACATCTCCGGATCGGTAACGGTCGAGGGCTGGGACCGCAACCAGGTCGAGGTGACGGGCGAACTCGGCAAGGGCGTCAAGGAATTGATCGTCGAGCGCAGTGGCAAGGAAATCATCATCAAGGTAAAGGTACCGCGCTTCAATACGCGTGATGCCGATGCCACGTTGATAATTCACGTGCCGCAAAATAGCGCACTCGAAGTCTCCACGGTCAGCGCCAATATCGATGCGAAAGGCGTACAGGGCGCGCAGGAGTTGCAGTCGGTCAGCGGCGACGTGACGACAGTCGCTTATGGCAGCAGCCTCGAGCTTGGGACTGTGAGCGGTGACATCAAGGCCAGCGGCAATGGCACGACGGCCGACGCGGAGTTTGGCTCGGTGAGCGGCGACATTCACGCAATGAACCTGGGCGGCGAGCTTAGCGGCGGTACGGTCAGCGGTGACGTCAAAATCGAACAGGGCGTCTACCGGAAAGCCAAGCTCGAAACGACGTCAGGTAAGGTCGTGTTCTACGCCGGGCTGGCGGATGGCGGCAAGCTGTCGGCAGAGTCGGTAAACGGCTCCGTGGACCTGAAGTTCAGCGGCGCTGTTGATGCGGAATTCGAGGTCGAGACCTTCAACGGCAAGATCAAGAACTGCTTCGGCCCGGAAGCTGTGCGTACGTCCAAGTATGCGCCTGGCTGGGAACTGCGCTTCACGGAAGGCGCGGGCAACGGCAGTGTTTCGGTAGACACGCTGAACGGCAGCGTGCGCATCTGCAAGGACTAGAACGGGTTCTTCGCGGG
>DATCZF010000224.1:0-8768 GCA_036526055.1 Woeseiaceae bacterium | reverse complement strand
GACAAAAGTTCAGCCGGACTTTGGATTTTTGTCACAAGCCTGCACGTAACCGCGTCCCGGTCAGCCCCGGGCGGCTACCTGGCCATGGCCTTTCGTTTACGCTGCGCTGGATTCATACTCGGCCACATGCAAATTCGAATCCGCGATGCCAATCGCAACGATCTCGAGAGTATCTGGCGGCTGAACGAGTCTGTCGTTCCGCATGTCAACAGCGTCTCGATGGGCGATTTTGAAGTGTTCCTGGCGGACGCCGCCTATTTTCGAGTCGCCGTCGACGAACGGGACGGAATGCAGGGATTCCTGATCGCCCTGGCGCCGACAGCGGACTACGACAGTCCGAATTTCCGCTGGTTTCAACAGAACCATGTCGAATTCGCGTATATCGACCGCATCGCGGTCTTTGCTGAATTCAGGCGACTTGGCATTGCCGAAGCGCTGTATGCAGACCTCGGCGAAACCGCCGCTACCTGGGCTCGCTGGCTGGCATGCGAGGTTAACCTGAGACCGGCGAATCCGGGTTCGCTGGCATTTCACCGCAGAGTCGGATTTACTGAGGTTGGTCAACAGGAAATACACGGCGGCGCAAAGCGCGTCGCGATGCTGATGCGCGCAATCAGGGAGCCACAGGAATGAACACGGGTGAACGCGAATATGACGTTGTTGTCTGGGGTGCGACGGGTTTTACCGGCAGGCTCGTTGCAGAGTATCTGCTGCAGACCTACGGGCTGAATCGGGATCTTCGCTGGGCAATCGCTGCGCGCAGCCAGACCAGGCTCGAGCAATTACGCCGCGAGCTGGTTGACGGCGCCGGCGAACTGCCAATCCTGACAGCAGAAAGTCACGATAGCGCGTCGCTGAATGCCCTGGCGCAAAAGACTCGCGCCGTCATCAGCACGGTCGGTCCATATGCCCTGTACGGCACGGAACTCGTCGAGGCCTGCGTGGCGAATGGCACCCATTATTGTGACCTGGCCGGCGAAGTGCAGTGGATGCGCAAAATGATCGACCGCTACGAATCGGCGGCGAAGGAAAGTGGCGCCCGCATCGTGCATGCCTGCGGCTTCGACTCCATTCCCTCCGACCTCGGGGTTTATTTTTTGCAGGACGCCGCGACGCAGCGCTTCGGCAAGCCCTGCTCGCAGATTCGCATGCGCGTCAAGGCAATGCGCGGCGGTGCCAGCGGTGGAACCATAGCGAGCATGTTAAACGCGATGGCCGAGGGTAAAGCCGACCGCAATATCGCCCGCATCATCGTCAGCCCCTACAGCCTGAACCCGGAGAACGAGCAACAGGGACCGGATCAACGTGATCAGACCGGCCCGGTCTACGACCCGGACCTTGATGCCTGGACAGCACCATTTGTAATGGCTGGTATCAATACCAAGATCGTCAGGCGCAGCAATGCGCTGATGGGCTTCGACTACGGTCGAAACTTCCGCTACGAGGAGGCAATGCTGACCGGCGACGGCCTTTGGGGACGCCTGAAGGCCCTGCAGGTGACCGCAGGGCTCGGCGGCGTCATGCTCATGGGCTCCATCGACTGGCTGCGGTCACTGGTCGCGAACAAGCTGTTGCCCAAACCCGGCGAAGGACCCGATCGCGAACAGCGAGAGAAGGGCTTTTTCAACATTATTTTTGTCGGTTGCCTGGACGACCGGCGACTACGGGCTCGCGTGACAGGTGACCGGGATCCGGGGTATGGATCGACCTCGAAGATGATCGGGGAAAGTGGTGTTTGCCTGGCGCTTGACGATCTCGACGTTGGCGGCGGATTCTGGACACCCGCCTCCGCGATGGGCAAACGCCTCATCGACCGCCTGCAAGCCAACGCGGGGCTGCAATTTACGCTCGAAGAGGACTAGCCAACGCTGCGTAATGCCGTGGAACGGGGCGCTCCCTGGCCGAGAATCTGCAGGTAGCTCTGCCGAACCTCTTCCGCATGCTTGCCTATGTCGGCGGCAACCCAGCCATCCGTCGCGATCGGCGGCAATACCTCGACGAACACCTCTGCCGGACGGAGGAAAAACGCTCCCTTGGGCAACACGTCCGTGGCGTTGTGAATCACGATCGGTACTACGGGTACGCCGGCCTGCATGGCGATATGAAACGGCCCCTTTTTGAAGGGACCCAGCCGATTGCCCGGGCTGCGCGTTCCCTCCGGAGCTATCGCCAGTGACAAGCCTTCGTGCAGCGAATCAACGACCGGTTTGAGCGCCTCGATGGCCTTCTCATGATTCCTGCGGTCGATGAATACCGCATCTGCAACTCTGAACACCGGGCCTACCAGCGGATTGCCGGCGATTTCCTTCTTGGCAATTGCCGTGAAGTCGCGGCGCAATAAATTCGAGATAATCAATACGTCCGCCGCGCTTTGGTGATTGAAAAGGAAAACAGCGGGACGCTTTGCCCAAAGGTTTTCCTCCCCCTTCACGTGAATCTTGATGCCCGCGAGCGCGCTGCCAAATTCGCCCCACGTCGTTACTGCCAGGTTGACCGCATCCCGTCGCGAGCGGTTGAGAATCCACGTCGGTACGATCGATACCGCCGCAGACATGAATGCACCGTAAGCCAGCCCCGTACGCAGGACTTCCTTGAACCCCGGCAAGCCACGGCTACTAAATTTGCGCACCGGCCAGCCCCTTTCCCGCGCGGCTTCGCCGAGGCGAAAATCCGGGTTCAATGGCCGCGGAAAACCCACGGCTTCCATCAAGGGCAGATCCTCGAAACCGTCGCTGTAGAAAAAACAGTCATCCAGTGAAAGGGATCGCTCGGCGACAAAATCCTCTGCCGCAAACAGCTTGCCTTCGGCGTAACACAGTGGTTTTTCCACCTCGCCGGTAAAGACGCCGTCTTTAACGACCAGCTGGTTACAGAGGATGTTGTCGATGCCGAGTTCCTCGGCAATCGGCTTGACCTGGTAAATGGTGGCGGACGAGAGAATTACGACGGTATGTCCGCGATCCAGGTGGGCCTTAACCAGGGCCCTTGACTCCGGATAGATATCGGCAGCCGTGTATTTTTCAAAAACCGCATTTCCCAGCTCGATGAAATCCTGCTCGGCGATGCCTCTGAGCGTCGCCACGGCGTGATCGAGCAAGGTCGGAAAATTCCTGCCCACAATCGCGTGATTGGCAAGGTCGAACAATTCCTCTGCCGCATCCAGCAAGCCGAGGTGGTAGCTGGAAATCCGTTCCCGTAACAAAGAGGTGATCGAAAAGCCGGAGATCAGGGTCCCGTCCAGGTCGAAGAAGGCAACGGTGCGGGATCCTGCCGCTGACCTGTCAATCTCCTTAGTAATTTTTGGATACAGTTTCACGATGTCAGACTCAATAGGCTGAAGGTCCCAGGTGCATCTCAGGATGATATTTCTCCCCTGCCCTTACAGCGGCCTGCAAGCGGTTTCGCGGCGACGCAACGGGACAGGTTGCGAAATCATTGAATACACAAGGAGGATTATAGGCCTTGTTGAAGTCCAGCACCGTGACGCCGTGATCGTCGGGCCAGTCCGTATAAATGAATCGCCCGGCCGGATAGGTCTCGTCGCTGCTGGTGGCATCCGCAAAAATTATGAAAAACTGGGTACCGTCATCAGACTTATAGGCTTCCAGCTGCTCGGTATGCCCATTCAGTTCGAATTCGATAACGCCCGGGCTCTCCGGCACATAGTCCACGCCTTCGATGACCGTCGCAACGTTGACAGTCCGCGGTTCGTCGTAGGGCTTGAAGCGTGCGTTCAGCCGATAGGCGGAATCGACCGGGTAATGATCGATGGGCGGGAAATCTGCGACTCCGGGTAATTCATAATCACGTACGCGCACGCCAAGCCGGCCCTGGCGTTCCACCACAGACCACGCAAAACTGCCGCTCGTCAGCAAGACGTCGTCCTTGGTCGAGTCGGACCCCATCGCTACCTCGTCTATTGCGACTCCATCCGCGAAGACCTCGACCCCATCCGCCACGGTCATGTGCACCTTGCCGTCACTGAGCACGAAGCTTCCCAGGTAAGGCGGAGCGCCTTTCGGGAACAGCAAGTCGTTACCGGGTGCAGAACCGGCACGATTTTCGCCCTGGCGCAACCAATAAAGGCCGACGAGATTCAGGAAACCGGTCTTGCTTTTCAGACGCTGCAGACGACCATCCCGCCATTCTTCAATTGCCGCCGAGTAGACATCCATATCATCGACGCGCGCGGGATCGTGCACCTCACATGCCGCGAGACCCATGCTCGAAATTACTATGCCAACAGTCAGCTTTACGATATCCACGGTGGAATTATTCCTTTTAGAGGCCCTTATCCCTTTTGCGCCTGCAGCACCAGGACGCCTGTAAGATGCACGGAGTTGCCGGCATTTACGCCGAACGAGTTTGTCATTTTCGCATTTTCAGCCTTGGGTGCATATCAATTGTTATCGGCTGCGCCTATAATCCGCGCCCTTTTACCCGCGCCTGTACCCGCTCATGACTGCCATCGACAAATTACGCAATATCGCCATTATCGCCCATGTCGACCATGGCAAGACCACCCTCGTGGACAAGCTGCTGTCGCAGTCGGGCACTCTGGGGCCTCGCGCCGTGACGCCCGATCGGGTCATGGATTCCAACGCGCTCGAAAAAGAGCGCGGTATCACCATCCTGGCCAAGAACACGGCGATCACCTGGGGCGACTATCTCATCAATATTGTCGATACTCCGGGACACGCTGACTTCGGTGGCGAAGTGGAGCGCGTGCTGTCGATGGTGGACAGCGTGTTGCTGCTGGTTGATGCCGTTGATGGCCCGATGCCGCAGACTCGCTTTGTCACCCAAAAGGCATTTGCGCGAGGGCTGCGCCCGGTGGTTGTCATCAACAAAGTCGACCGCGACGGCGCGCGACCTGACTGGGTTCTGGACCAGACTTTCGACCTGTTCGACAAGCTCGGCGCGAGCGACGAGCAGCTCGACTTTCAGGTCATTTACACGTCAGCGCTGTGCGGATATGCCAACCTGGACTCAACGGCCCGCGGCGGCGACATGGAGCCCCTTTTCAGGGCCATCATTGAGCATGTTCCCGCGCCCCCGGTGGATCGCAATGGGCCGCTGCAGCTGCAGGTTTCTAGCCTCGATTACGATGCCTACGTCGGCGTGCTCGGCATCGGTCGCGTAACCCGCGGATCAGTCAGTGCCAATGCGCCGCTGACCATCGTCAGTGTCAATGGCCGTGCGCGCAACGCAAGGCTGCTCGAGTTGTTCGGCTTCCATGGACTGGAAAGACGCCGCATCGAGCGCGCAGAAGCCGGCGACATCGTGGTATTCAGCGGCATCGATGACCTGGCAATATCCGACACCCTGTGCCCCCGGGATCACCCCGAAGCGCTGCCGGCCCTTTCCGTCGACAAACCGACCATCAGCATGACATTCCAGGTCAACAAGTCGCCATTCGCCGGTCGCGAGGGGAAATTCCTGACGAGTCGCCAGATCAAAGAGCGCCTCGATCAGGAACTCAAGCATAACGTGGCGTTGCGCGTGGAAACGACGGAAGACCCGGACAAGTTCAAGGTGTCCGGGCGGGGCGAACTCCACTTGTCCGTGCTGATCGAGACGATGCGCCGGGAAGGCTTTGAACTCGCCGTGTCCCGACCGGAAGTCATCGAGATAGAACGCGACGGCGAATTACTGGAGCCCTGGGAACAGCTGACTGTCGATTTTCAGGAAGATTACCAGGGCGGCGTCATGACGCGGCTGGCGGAGCGCAAGGCAGAGCTGCTTAATATGACCCCGGATGGCAAGGGCCGTGTTCGCCTTGATTACAGGATTCCAACCCGCGGGTTGATAGGCTTTCGCACGGAATATCTCACGGCGACCGCAGGGACCGGCCTGATTTACCACATATTTGAAAAATACGACCGCAAGATCACCGGAGTGATCGGCCAGCGCCATAACGGTGTACTGGTCTCGATGGTTCAGGGCAAGGCCCTGGCTTATGCCCTCTTCAACCTGCAGGAGCGCGGGCGCCTGTTTGTCGGCCACGGCGCGGAGGTATACGCGGGCTGCATTGTCGGTATTCACAGCAGGTCCAACGATCTCGTCGTAAACCCCACTAAAGCCAAACAGTTGACCAATATTCGTGCCGCTGGCAGCGATGAAAACCTGGTCCTTACTCCGCCGGTTCGCTTTTCACTCGAACAGGCGCTGGAATTTGTCGATGACGACGAACTCGTCGAGGTCACTCCCCTGAGCATCAGGCTGCGCAAGAAATTACTGACCGAGTCCGAACGCAAGCGCGACTCACGCAGCAAAAGTTGATAATTCCAGCCAGGACGCTACTGTTTTGCTGCGGGCAGCAATGTCACCCGCAGCGCATGAATCGACCAACAACCAACGGCTGGCGAGCATGAAAGATCCTTCAGACCCGGTGCTGGCATACCAATCACTGCAGCCTGGCGACATTCTCACGGCGGTCGAGAGCCTCGGTTTTCGCTGCGACGGCAGGCTGCTGGCGCTGAACAGTTATGAAAACCGGGTCTACCAGGTTGGCATCGAGGGGGAGCTACCGGTCGTCGTGAAGTTTTACCGCCCGGGGAGATGGTCAGATGCGGCCATTCTCGAAGAGCACTCGTTTACCCTCGAACTGGCGGAACAGGAAATTCCGGTCGTCGCGCCACTGGCCAGCAATGGCACCACGTTGCATACGAGCGGCCTATTTCGCTTTTCGGTCTCCCCGTGCCACGGCGGCAGGGCTCCGGAACTCGACGATACCAAGCTGCAACAACAACTCGGGCGGCTGGTCGCGCGCATCCATCGCTGCGGAGAACTCACGTCATTTGCCGAACGGCCGACTCTCGATATCGACAGTTTCGGCTATGCTCCCCATGCCTACCTGCTGGACAACGGCTTTATTCCTGAGGAGCTGGAAGCTGCCTATGACAGTATCGCGGATCACCTCTTCACCAACATTGAAGCCTGTTTCGAGCGCGCGGCGCCCACGCGTCTTTTGCGGATTCACGGAGACTTTCACCCCGGCAATGTGCTGGTCCAGGAACAGCAGCTGCACATCGTCGACTTTGACGACACTCGCATGGGTCCGGCTGTCCAGGATATCTGGATGTTTCTCTCGGGCGACCGCAACGAACAGACGCCGCAACTGGAAAAACTGCTGGAGGGTTACGAGGAATTTCGGCATTTCGATGCTCGCGAGCTCTACCTTGTCGAGGCATTGCGAACCCTGAGAATTATCCATTATGCCGCCTGGCTTGCGCGCCGCCACGAAGACCCCGCATTTCAGGTCGCGTTTCCCTGGTTCAACACGAGGCGTTACTGGGACGAACATGTGCTCTCGCTTCGCGAACAGGCCGCGCTGATGGAGGAGCCACCGTTAGCATGGACTTCTTTCTAGCCGTCACTTGTTATAAAAAACTTATAATCAATGATCTATAAGATATTTCTCGAATAAATATAGAATCTGAAAGTGCCTTTTTGAGGCGGCCTGGCGTCCCGTTCGAGCGATATTTTGCCGGTTGCAGGAAATCTTCAGCGCGTCTACAGTGAAACTCATGGCGGATTGCAAGGAACAGGCGGAACTCAGCTGCTGTTTTTTGCTCTGAGGTAGGCAGGGACGTGGAATGCTACGAGAACGGGACTTGGCAAATTGACGACAAATTCCTGGCGATTAACACTGACAATGGGCGCGGCGATATTGATGTCCGCGTGCTCATCCGAGGTTGCGCTTACCGAACTCACCATTCCAAAACCGCTGGTCGCTAAAATGCCCATGGCAGTCGCCGTGAAATACCCGGCGAATTTCGATCGCTATGTGTACGAAGAGGAAATTATCGGCGCCGAAAAGTGGGAGATCGACCTCGGCAGTTCGAATCGCAAGCTTTTCAATAGCATTTTTGACGCGATGTTCGAATCAGTAATAGTGGTCACGCCGGAGGATGAACTCACATCGCTGGCCTTTGACGCCTACATCGAACCTGAAATCGATGCCTTCGAATTTTCGATTCCCGCCCAAAGTCGCACGCCCGCCTATGCAGTGTGGATTCGCTATCGACTGCGGGTGTTCGACGCCTCAGGAACGCAGGTCGCAAGCTGGCCGGTCAGTGCCTATGGCAAGACTCACGGGGGCAAGTTCGGCGGCAGCGAATCGCTGCATCGCGCCGCGATTCTTGCCATGCGCGATGCGGCAGCGGTAATCGGAATTCAGATGGACAAGGCTACCGGCATCAGTAAGTTGCGTCGCGGCGATGCCCTGTCTGCCGTCACTATGGACCCTGTGACGACAGAGAAGGCAACGGCGGAACAAAGTGCCACGCAGACAAATGCGGAGAATGGGTCCTGAGCAAAATTTTCAGCACGGGGGCAAGTTCGAGATGACAAAGCGTTACATAGGCTGGGCAACAATTCTGGCGTCATTCGCGCTCAGTGCCTGCGTTACAACCCGGGTTGAGGACGTACGCACCGGCGTAACCGGTCTGGAGAGCGGCGAAGGCGTCGTCATCATGGCTAAGAGCTATCACCTGGGTAACGTCACTGAAGCGGATTTCATCAGCTGCGTGGGTAGTCAGCTTGGTAATGGCTCTAAGCGGCTGCGAGTCATTCCCAACTCGACATTCGTCGACTCCCTGTTTCCCTGGTTCGAGCCACGCACAGCGCCGGCGGAGACCGAAGGGCTGAATGCATTGCTCACCAGGCCGGGGGTCGCGCAGCAAATTGAGCGTCAGGGCGTCCGCTATATCATCTGGCTGGATGGCAACACGGATCGGGTTGCTGGTGGCGGCAGCCTCTCCTGC
>DATCZF010000223.1:0-6905 GCA_036526055.1 Woeseiaceae bacterium | reverse complement strand
GAAGCCGTGCGCTCGTCGGAGTACGCGCCCGGCTGGGAACTGCGCTTCACGGAAGGCGCGGGCACCGGCAGTGTTTCGGTAGACACGCTGAACGGCAGCGTGCGCATCTGCCAGGACTAGAACGGGTTCTTCGCGGGCGGCGCGTCCCCTGCCGCCCCTGAAAGAAAGTGGAAAACGCACTGGCTACCTGCCGGTGCGTTTTTTTATGCTTGTTTTGCCGCCAATCGGCCGCATGTCATGGGTCTATACTGAGCGAGGGGCAAGCTTCGGCGGGCGGCAATTTGTTAAGCTAGGCGTAATCGCAGGCAGGAACATCCTATGGGCAAACTGGCAAAAATCATCGGCGGTCTCGTCGCCGCCATCGTTGGCCTTATGGTCATCGCAGTCGTGGCGTTTTACCTGCTATTCGACGCCAACGACTTTCGCGACGACATTACTGCGCGCGCAGAGCAGGAGACCGGCCGCGAACTGGTGATCGAGGGTGACCTTGCGATTCGCTTTTTCCCCTGGCTGGCCGTCGACATCGGGCGCACCACGTTCGCCAATGCACCGGGTTTTGGCAAGGAGCCTTTCGCGAGCTTCGATGCCGCTCGTCTGAGCGTGAAAATCTGGCCGCTGTTTCGCAAGGAAATTCAGATCGGTGACGCGAGCGTCGACGGGCTGGTGCTGAACCTTGCAGTTGCCCGCGATGGCAGCAGCAACTGGGATGACCTGTCTGGCGACGGCGCGAACGCTGCCGATGCCGACGAAGAGTCGGGCGCCACGGTACCGAAACTCGAGATCGCCGGCATTCGGCTTAACAACGCGACGATTCACTACGTCGACAGGCAGGAGCGCGCCGAGTACCACCTGACCAACCTCAACCTCGGTAGCGGCCCCGTGGCCGATCGCCAACCCTTTACGCTCGATGCCGAGTTCGAGTTTGCCATCAAGCCGAATGACTACAGCGGCTGGGGGCGCTTCGCCAGCAATGCAACACTCGACAGCCGGGCCGATACGCTTACGCTCGACCGGCTGCGCATGGCGGGCGAGGTCAAAGGTATTGTCGCCGAGCCGGCCGCCTTCGAGGCCGAGGCCAATGACCTGGTCATGAACCTCGACACTGAGACCGTTACAGCTTCGCCTGTGGCCGCCCACATTCTTGGCCTGACCGTCCGCGCCCGGCCGGAGCCGTTCTCTTACGCGAACGATCTCGTGATCAAGGCGCCCGTCGAGGTCGAGACCTTCTCACTCAAGCAACTGATGCGTGCCTTTGGCGTCGAGCCACCGGAGACTGCCGACCCCATGGCGCTGGAAAGCGTTGCGTTCAGTGGCAACGCGACCTATACGGACGATGCGCTGGCCTTCGATGGCCTGCAGCTGAAGATCGATGACAGCAACTTTACCGGCAAGGTCAGCGTGCCAATGGAGAAGGGCCCGTATCGCTTCGATCTCAAGGGCGATCGCATCGTGCTCGATCGCTACATGGCGCCGGCGAGTGAGGCTGCCGGCGGCGCCGGCAGTGCCGCCGCGAGTGCCGAGATTGAAATCCCGGTCGATATCGTGCGCACCCTGGAGGCGCGAGGCAGTTTCAAGCTGGCTCGTGCGGAACTGGCAGGACTTGCCTTTGACAACATTACTGTCGGGCTCGCAAGCGGTAACGATAAGCTGCGCCTGCAGCCGATCAGCGCGGAACTGTTCGGCGGTGAGTACCAGGGCGACGTGCAGGTCGATGCGTCGGGCAAGGTTCCCGTGCTGTCGGTCAATGAACGCGTCGCGGGCGTGCAGCTCAAGGCGCTGGCGCAGGCCGTGTTCGAGCGCGACGACATTACGGGCAGCATTCGTGGCAATTTTACGCTGAAAGGGGCCGGCAATAACTTCAGCGAGATTCGCCAGGATCTCGACGGCAACATGGGCTTCGAACTGCTCGATGGCACCTGGGAAGGCGTCGACATCTGGCACCAGCTGCGCACCGCGCGCGCCCTTTTCAAGCAGCAGCAGCCGCCTGAGCCGCGCAAGCCGCCGCGCACCGAGTTCAGCACCGTGCGCGTGACCGGCACCGTGACCGACGGCGTGTTCAGCAACCAGGACCTGCTGGCCGAACTGCCATTCCTGCAGGTCACCGGCAAGGGCAGCGTCAACCTGGTGACCGCGACCGTCGATTACGCCATGCAGGCGCGAGTGCTCGAGCGACCGGAGTTCGTGCGCGGCGCGACCGAGGAAGAGCTCAACGATTTCACCCAGGCCGTCATTCCGTTACGCATCACCGGTCCGCTGGCCTCACCCAGCGTGCGCCCCGACCTCGAGGCGATGTTCAAGGCGCGCGCCAAGGAAGCCGTAAAGAAGAAGACCGACGAGCTCAAGGGTAAACTGCTCGACAAGCTGCTCGGCGCGCCGGCAGAGGAAGCCCCGGCGGACGAACCCGAGGAAGAGGAAGAGCTGAGCCCGGAAGAGGAGCTCAAGCGCAAACTGAAAGATATTTTCAAGGACTAGCAAGGCGTGGGAGCAATTCGAACAACACTGGCGCTACTGCTGTTTGCCGGCCCCCTGGCATGGGCGCCGCTGCGGGCGGCCGAGCTGATCGATATCAAGGTCGAGCGCGACGGCGATCGTTACATCCTGGAATCGAATATCCGTTTTATGGTCGACCAGCAATCCCTCTACGCGGTGATCATCAATTACGACCGTTTCGAGGAGATGAGCAGCATCTTCATCGACACGTACAACCTCGAGCCGGGCCCGGATGGCAAGCCGCGTTTCTATACGCTGATGGAAGGCTGCGTGGTGATCTTCTGCAAGCAGTTCGAGCGCTATGGCTACCTCGAGACCACACCGTATGACGAAGTGATCGCCAAGATCGATCCGGACACCAGCGACTTTCGCTACAGCTGGGAGCGCTGGCAGTTCACGCCGGAGCCCGAGGGCACGGTACTGATGCGTTACCAGTTCGAGATGGAGCCGGGTTTCTGGGTGCCGCCAATCATCGGTCCTTACATGATTCGGCGCACGCTGCGCGAGGGCGGCATTGACGCGGTGGATCGCATCGAGCGCATCGCCCAGGAAGTCGCGGCGGCCGGTGAGTAAACGCATGACCAGCATCGCCGGGCCGCTTCTGGCCTGGTACGACCGGCATGGCCGCCACGATCTTCCCTGGCAGCGTGACGTCAGCGCCTATCGAACCTGGATCTCCGAGGTGATGTTGCAGCAGACGCAGGTTGCTACCGTCATTCCCTATTTCGAGCGTTTCATGCAGTCGTTCCCGACGGTAAAGGCGCTCGCCGATGCAGGCATCGACGAGGTGCTGCACCACTGGTCAGGGCTCGGCTACTACGCGCGCGCCCGCAACCTGCACAAGGCGGCACAGCAGGTTCGTGATGAGCACGGTGGCGTTTTTCCGCAGGATTTTGAAAGCGTGATCGCGCTTCCCGGTATCGGCCGCTCCACTGCCGGTGCAATCCTGGCGCAGGCTCACCACCAGCGCCACCCGATTCTCGACGGCAACGTCAAACGTGTGCTGGCCCGGTATTTTGCAATCGACGGCTGGCCGGCCGAGACGGCAGTAGCTAACGCGCTGTGGGAAAAGTCCGAGCAGCAAACGCCGAAAGAACGCGTTGCCGACTACACCCAGGCGATCATGGATCTTGGCGCAACGCTTTGCAGCCGCAGCAAACCGCGCTGCGACGAGTGTCCGCTGCAACAAAACTGCGCAGCATTCGCAGCAGCTGCCTGGGCAGCCTATCCCGGCAGGCGCGAGAAAAAAGCGCGCCCGCAAAAACAGACCCACATGCTCATCGCGCATCACAACGGCTCTGTCTATCTCGAGCGGCGTCCGGCTAGCGGCATCTGGGGCGGGCTCTGGTGTTTCCCGGAATTCGAGGATGCAAAACAGGCGAGCGAGTGGTGCAGCAAAACGCTGGGTAAAACGAATCGTGCTGCACAACCCTGGGGCGTATTGCAGCATGCCTTCAGCCACTTCGACCTGGCGATTCAGCCGGTAGAGATCGAGCTTGAAAAAAAGCGGTCGCGGGTAGCAGATAACAATGATGCACTCTGGTACGATCTCGCCATGCCGCAGCCCGTTGGGTTGGCGACACCGGTCAGCCGGTTGCTGACGACGCTGCAAAATAACAAGGCAAAATAGTCATGAGCAGTGCGGTGAATTGCGAGGCGCCGGTTGCCGGTGCCAAAACCCCCGAACCCGTCTTTCGCTCAGGCCTCCCTGGCTCGAGCATTACCGACAAAATCTCGACAGGCACGAGGCAACGCTGGCTGTTGTCACCTGCGGTAGCGCTGCTGTGTTTCCTGTCCGGCTGCGCAACCACACCGCCCCCGCCACCCGCTCAGCCCGTTGAGCCCCAGGGGCCCGAGGTTCTGACCGATCCGGTGCCCGGCCTGGTGAAGTATCGGGTCGAAGAGCGTGACAATCTGGCTTTGAGGTTGCGTGATGGTTCCGGACAGTGGCTTACGGTTGAGAGCGTGGAGGGCGATGTCATTCGGGGCAGGGACGACATCTCCGTCGCCATTGCCGATATCCATGAGCTGGAGATTCTGCCACAGCGAGCATCGAGCAGCGTCAGGGAAGCGACAGTGGGAATTCTCGGTATGTCCGTACTCATTCCCCTGAGCATCGCTCTGATTCCGGTAGCGCTGCCTGCGCTCCTGATAATCGATTGGGACAAGCCTAAACACTGGAACGATGGTTTGCTGTGCAATGTCACATTACATCCGGAGTTTTATGGCTACACCGCCGACGGGGCAGTAACCGGCGACACAAAGAGGGCACCGTTTGAGGAGGTGCAAAAGGTACTGAACAAGCGACAGCTTGACTGCGACAGCATCGCCAGGGCCAGCGTGGAATACGGTTGCGCACAAGAAAATGATAGCGGACCATCATTTGAGGCTTGTGTCGTACCGTCCATGGCGCGATCGAAGGCGGGGCTGGCGTGGTTTTACCATTGGACTGGCGATGCCTTATGTCGAGCCTATCAGGATCCCGGCTCGGTGGAGTACCTGGCCGATGCATCCGCGGAAGAACAAAAGACAATCCTGGGGCAGATGACTGCCGTGATGCGAGCGCAAAAATTCGACTGCCCGGCAGTTGAGGTACCGGATTCGGCCCCACCGGTTCAGTAAAACAAAATCCAGACCCATATAAGTCGCTGGCGGGTTGGTCTGACCGAATGCGACATCGGTAAAAAGCTGCCGTTTTGCGGGATAGCATTGGCAGGCTCTGGTACCATTCCGGCTCGCCGTGGGCCGCTGGCCTGGCGACACCGGTCAGCAAGCTGCTGGCCACCCTGCAAAACGGAAAGGCAGAACGAACATGACGAGAACGGTTAATTGCATTGTGCTGGGCGAAGAAGCCGAGGGGCTGGACTGGGCGCCCTACCCGGGCGAGCTGGGCCAGCGCATTTATGACAATGTCTCGAAGGCCGCGTGGCAACGCTGGCTGGGCCATCAGACGATGCTGATCAACGAATATCGGCTGACCCCGATCGAGCCGGAAGCGCGCCGCTTCCTGGAAAAGGAAATGGAGAAGTTTCTCTTCTCGGGCGGCTCCGACAAGCCGGTGGGCTATGTCCCTGAGGGCGGTAAAGAGTAGTAAGCTCCGTCAATGCGTTGATAATTGGCGTAAATACAGGAGTTCCGGGCTTTTTCCCTTGACTCCCAATTGCCGCCTCGGTTTAATACCCCGCTCGCAAATCGAGGCCAGCGTAGCGAGGCCAGGTAGCTCAGTTGGTAGAGCAGCGGACTGAAAATCCGCGTGTCGGTGGTTCGATTCCGCCCCTGGCCACCAGATCCCAAGACGCCCCGTAAAGGGGCGTCTTCGTATCTGGGATCAGTAGCTGCCAACCACGTTCGATGGACTCGAATTGGCTAAGGCCGATTCTCGCCCCTTTGGGGCGCACTGCGTGCGTCTTAGTTCGCTTTGCGAACTGATCCGCCCCTGGCCACCAAACGCCTGAAGCGGCAGATGACCATGCGTTCAGCGAGTCCGGCATCCAGAACGCCCTCGGTGCAGATCGATTTGAGACGAACGGCGTTCGTCCCGGGGTCGGTCTCTCCCGACCTCGGTAGGGGGTTTTCCTCATTTCGCCTCCCCGATCCGACGGGTTACAAGGTATTGGGGGATTGTTGAAACCGATCGGAGAAACGAGATGATGCGGAACGGTCTGCTCGTGGCCGCTCTGGCGGTGGTCGTCCTGTCTCAGGCCGACGCCGACACCTTCGGGACGAAGAAGCGCACGCCCAAGCCTAGCGAGTACGGGAACGTCGTGATCGACAACCACGCTGCTCGTGTCGACAGCGACCCGATCGTCTTCCCCCACTGGCTGCACCGCGCCAAGTACACCTGCCGGCTCTGTCACGTCGACCTCGGCTTCGCCATGACCGCCGGCGAGACCGGGATCACCGACGCGGACAACCGGAACGGGCTCTACTGCGGCGCCTGCCACGACGGGACCGAAGCGTTTGCTCAGGAAGAGACGGCCGAGAACGGTGACGTCATCCGGCACTGCGCCCGGTGTCACTCGGGTGGCAAAGAGGTGGAGTTCGAGTACGAGTTCTACGAATTCGTCGAGCATTTTCCCCGGGCGCGGTTCGGCAACCGTGTCGACTGGCTCAAGGCAGAGGAACAGGGTCTGGTCGAGCTGAAGGACTATCTCGAAGGGATCTCCATCGACCGCGGCAGCCTCCCGGCGCCGAGGGATCACAAGATCGCGGTCGAGGCTCTCGGGATGCCGTCCATCATCTTCTCGCACGAGAAGCATGCCGTCTGGAACGGTTGCGAGCTCTGTCACCCGCAGATCTTCCCGATCCGGAAGAGCGCTCAGGTCTACGACATGCAGGACATTTTCGATGGCAGCTTCTGCGGCGCTTGCCACGGCTCGGTGGCCTTCCCCAACACCGACTGCCGGCTCTGTCAC